>NZ_JCACHU010000167.1:0-56679 GCF_059504005.1 Belnapia sp.
AGATATAAGTAGCTTCGGCAACGGCCGGTCGGTCCAACATCCGGGGGCTATAGACCGGATCTGGCCGCCGAAGCCAGCGCGGCACAACTTTGAGTCGTAATTCGTAACAGGCAAGTGTATGCCTGTGCACAGTATTGCGATGGCAAAGCAGTCTTGCCGGCGGACCGGCCGACCGTGTAGGGCTATCGCATGAGGACGTAAAACGTCCGCCAGGTCTTCGGGGCAAGCCTGGGATCCCGCGCCGTGGGGACGGCAGAGGATCCGTGGGGGGCAGGCTTCGGAACCCGGTGGTCCCAGACCCGGTGGAGCGAATGGGGATGCCCGAGGGGAACAGGACATCGCGTGCCGTCATGGCCAGCGGGGCGGGGCGCGCGATGCGCCTTGCGCGGCCGGCAGTGGCGCTCTCGGTGTTGGCCATGCTGGCGGCCTGCAGCCAGCAACAGGCGAGCCGGCCGAGCACGGGCCATCATGTCGCCGTCACCCATGGCAGCTACAACCGCCCGGCCAGCTACAATCCGCCGGGCCCGCCGGGCGACCCATGGGGGCCCTACATCCGCGAGGCCGCCCGCCGCTTCGACGTGCCGGAGCGCTGGCTCCGCGAGGTGATGCGCCAGGAGAGCGGCGGCCGCAGCTCCGCCACCAGCCCGGTCGGCGCGATGGGGCTGATGCAGGTCATGCCCGGCACCTACCGCGAGCTGCAGGGGCGCTACGGCCTCGGCGACGACCCCTACCACCCCTATGACAGCATCATGGCGGGCGCCGCCTACATCCGGGAGATGTACGACCTCTACGGCTCGCCCGCCTTCCTCGCCGCCTACAATGCGGGGCCGCGGCGGCTCGAGGACTATCTCTGGAACAGCCGGGGCCTGCCGGCCGAGACGCGCAACTACGTCGCCCGCATCGGCCCGAACATCGTCGCCCATCACCCGACCCGCCGCGCGGCGCCGGAGATCTACGCCGCGGCCGAGATCCCGCTGAACATCCCGGCCGGACCGCGCCGCATGGACCAGGCGACGATGATCGCGCTGCGCGAGCAGCGCCAGGCGCTCGACCCCGGCGTGCAGCTGGCGCAGCTGCCGACCGGCCCGGTGGTGCGGATGGAGCCGATCCCGGACGGCAGCACCTATGCCGCGCAGCCGGCGCCCATGGCCGCGCCGGTGCAGCTCGCCTCGCTCGACAACGGCTCGGTCGTGCGCATGGACCCGATTCCCGACGGCTCGACGGCCGAGGGCGCGCAGCGGCTAACGGAGTCGGAGGCCCGCGCCGCCGCCGAGCCGCCCGCCCCGGTGCTCCCGGCGCCGCGCGCGCCGGCCCTGGCCGCCCCCGCGCCGCGGTCCTCGGTCCTCGCCTCGGCCAATGCGGCGGCCGCGCCGCGTCCGGCGGCGACGGCGCCCGCCCGCACCATGCCCTTCCAGCCGGCGCAGCAGCCCGGCCTGCTCCAGGGCTTCGGCGGGCTGGTGGCGAGCGCCCATGCCAGCAGCCTGCCCGCCTCGCTCCGCGCCGGGCGTGCGGCAGCGCCGGCAGGGGGCGCCTGGGCCGTCCAGGTCGGCGCCTTCGCCAGCGAGAACCTGGCCCGCAGCGCCGCCAATGCCGCCCGCGAGGCCGGCGGCGGCCAGGCCCAGGTGCAGCCGGTCGCCGCCGGCCGCGGCAGGCTCTACCGCGCCCGCGTCACCGGCCTGTCGCAAGGCTCCGCCCAGTCCGTCTGCGAGCGGCTGCGGCGCAACGGCGCCTGCATGGTCCTCTCCCCCGACGCCCAGAGCTGAGCGGCCGGGGGAACCCGCTTGGCCCGCGGTGGTTGTCCGCAACCACCGCCGTTGCAGGAGCCGCCATGTCGAGCCTCGATCCAGACAGCCTGCGCCGCCTCGCCCTTGGCCTGTCCCCAGGGGGCGACCCGGACGAGGAGGATGAGGACGAGTTCGACGAGGATGACGAGGACCTCGATGACGAGGAGGAGGACGAGGACTTCGACGACGAGGACGATGAGGACGACGACGAGGAGGAGGACGACGAGGAGGTCTGACCGCCCCCTCTTGCCCTGATCGCCTGCCTCCCCCAGGCTGCGGCCCGCTGAGGGACCAAGGGGAAGAGCCAGGGAATGTCTGCCGCTGCCGTGCCATCGGGGCTTTCGGGCTTCGCGTCTCTCGACCCCCTGGTGCGGCCCCGTTCCGTCGCGGTGATCGGCGCCTCCGACGAGCCGGCGCGCATCGGCGGCCGGCCCATCGCCTACATGAAGGAGCGGGGATTCGCCGGCCCGGTCTGGCCGGTCAACCCGAAGCGCCAGACCGTCCAGGGCCTGCCGGCCTTCGCCTCCATCGCCGACCTGCCCGCGGCGCCCGACGTCGCCATCATCGCCGTGCCCTCGGCCTTGGCGATCGCGGCGCTCGACGAGCTCGGTGCCAAGGGTTGCCGCGCCGTCATCTGCTTCACCGCCGGCTTTGCCGAGATGGACGAGAAGGGGGCGGCCGAGCAGCAGCGGATGACCGAGGTCGCCCGCCGCCACGGCATCCGCCTGCTCGGCCCCAACTGCCTCGGCGTCTTCAACGACGCGATCCGCTTCTACGGCACCTTCACCGCGAGCTTCGAGAAGGGCTGGCCCATCCCCGGGCGCATCGGCATCGCCTCGCAATCCGGCGCCTATGGCACGCATATCTTCTCGGCGGCGCTCGACCGCGGCATCGGCACCCAGGTCTGCATCACCACGGGCAACGAGGCGGAGGTGGCGCTCGGCGACGTGCTCGGCTGGATGGCGCAGGCGCCAGAGGTTGACGTGATCTGCGCCTATGCCGAGGGCATCCGCGAGAGCGCGAGCTTCCTCGCCGCGCTCGACCTGGCGCGGCGCAACCGCAAGCCGCTCGTGATGATGAAGGTCGGCCGCAGCCAATTGGGCGGCGCGGCGGCCCAGTCCCACACCGCCTCCATCGCCGGCGACGACGCGGTGACGCAGGCCGTGCTCGACGAGTTCGGCGTGGTCAGGGCGCGGACGACGGAGGAGATGCTCGACATCGCCTATGCCGCGACGCGCCGCATCTACCCGGCGCGAAACACGCTCGGCGTGCTGACCGTCTCGGGCGGCGCCGGCGTCCTCATCTCGGATGCCGCGGAGGCCGCCGGCCTGCCGATGCCGCCGATGCCGGAGGAGGCGCAGGCCAGGCTCCGGGCGCTCATCCCCTTCTGCGCCCCCCGCAACCCGGTCGACTGCACGGCGCAGGTGACGAACGACCTCAAGCTCATCTCGACCTTTGCGGAGAGCGTGGCCGTCGATGGCGGCTACGGGTCCATTCTCTCCTTCTGGTCGCAAACTGCGGCCGGGCGCAGCGTCGGGCCGAAGCTGCACGAACAGATGCGGGCGGTGCGCGCGGCGCATCCCGACCGGCTCTGGGTCATGTCCATGCTGGCGCCCGGAAAGGTGCGCGACTACGAGGCGGATGGCTGGCTCTGCTTCGAGGATCCCTCGCGCGCCGTGGTGGCGATCGAGGCGATGGGCCGCTTCGGCGCCGCCTTCGCCCGGGCCGAGGCGCCACAGCCCGAGATCCCGCTGCCCGAGGTGGCCCTGCCCGCCACCACCCCGAGCGAGGCCGTCGCCAAGTCGCTGCTGGAGGCCGCCGGCATCCCGGCGGTGCCGGAACACGCTGCATCGGACAGCGAGGCCGCGGTCGCCGCGGCCGAGTCCAACGGCTATCCGGTGGTGCTGAAGATCCTCTCGCCCGACATCCTCCACAAGAGCGAGATGGGTGGGGTGCTGCTCGACATCGCCGATGCCAACCAGGTGCGGCATGGCGTCGCCACCCTGCTCGACCGCGCCCGCCACCACGCTCCGGCGGCGCGGATCGAGGGCGTGCTTGTGGCGAAGCAGATCAAGAGCGCGGTCGAGATGGCGCTTGGCATCCTGCGCGACCCGGTCTTCGGCCCGGTGGCGATGGTGGGCCTGGGCGGCATCTTCATCGAGGTGCTGAAGGACGTCGCCTTCCGCCGCTGCCCCTTCGACGCGACGGAGGCGGAGCGGCTGATCCGCTCGCTGCGCGGCTTCCCGCTGCTGGACGGCGCCCGCGGCCGGCCCAAGGCGGACGTCGCGGCGCTGGCGCGGGCCCTCTCCGCCCTCTCGGCCTTTGCCGTCGCCGCCGGCCCCCGGCTGGCCGGCATCGACGTGAACCCGATGCTGGTCCTGCCGGCGGGCCAGGGCTGCTTCGCGGCCGACGCGGTGATCGAGCTTCAAGGGGGAGGCCACTGACATGCCGATCAACTACGACCACCTGCTGAACTACCCCGTGCCGGAGGTCCGCCAGACGCTCCGCTGGCAGGATGTGGCGCTCTACAACTTCTCCGTCGGTCTCGGGCAGGACCCGATGGACGAGCAGCAGCTCGACTTCCTCTACGAGCCGCGGCTGAAGGTCATGCCCTCGATGCCCGTGGTGCTGGCCTCGCCCGGCTTCTGGGCGCGCAACCCGGATACCGGCATCGTCTGGCAGCAGATCCTCCATGGCGAGCAGGGCCTCGTCCTGCACCGGCCGCTGCCGGTCGAGGGCGAGCTGGTCGGCCGCTCCCGCATCACCGGCCTAGTCGATCGCGGCGAAGGGAAGGGCGCACTGATGTATTCCGAGCGCGAGATCCTGGACGCGAAGACGGGCGAGCTGCTGGCGACCACCACTTCCACCAGCGTCATGCGCGGCAATGGCGGCTTCGGCGGCCCCTCGGGCCCGGTGAAGCAGCCGCACCCCGAGCCCGAAAGGGCGCCCAACATCACCCTCGACCTGGCGACGCGGCCGGAGCAGGCGCTGGTCTACCGGCTCAACAGCGATCTCAACCCGCTGCATATCGACCCGGCGGTGGCGAAGCAGGCCGGCTTCCCCCGCCCAATCCTGCACGGGCTCTGCACCTTCGGCACCGTCTGCCACGCCCTGCTGCGCGCCGTCTGCGGCTACGACACCGCCCGCTTCGGCGCCATCGACCTCCGCTTCTCCTCCCCCGTCTTCCCCGGCGAGACCATCCGCACGGAGATCTGGCAGGAGGAGGGCGGCGCCGCCTTCCGCGCCCGCGTGGTCGAGCGCGACAAGGGGGTGATCAGCAACGGGCGGTTCCGCTTCGCGGGCTGACATGGGCTGGACAGGGGGACCGATCACCGTCTTCGACACTGAGACCACGGGGGCCGGCGCGGGCGACCGCGTCGTCTCCCTCGGCGCGGTGCGGCTGGATGCGGCGCTCGAGCCGGAGGCGACGCTGCACCTGGCCTTCTCGCCCGGCATGCCCTGCCATTGGGGCGCCATCCGCGTGCATGGCATGTCGGATGCCTTCCTCGCCCTCCATCCGCCCTTCGAGGCCCATGCGGCGGAGGTAGCGGAGTTCTTCGGCGGCCATGCGGCGGCGGCGCACAACTTCGCCTTCGACCGGCGCATGCTCGGCGAGGAGTTCGCCCGCCTCGGGCTGGAGCCGCCCTGGAGCAGCGGGTTCTGCACCATGCAGGCCTGGCGCCGCGCCCATCCCGGCGAGCGGGTGGGCCTCGCCCGTGCCGCCGCCACCTGCGGCTTCGAGCGGGAGACGGCGCTGCACGGCGCGCTGGAGGATGCCTGGCTCGCCGTGCAGCTGCTGCGGCGGCTGCACGGCCTGCCGCCGGTGCCGATGCGGCTGCACGGCATCACCAACGGACCGGGAGAGGAGATCGCCGCATGACCGACGCCGCCGCGCGCGCCGAAGCCTTCGCCGCGCTGCACCAGAAGGGCTGCTTCGTCCTGCCCAATGCCTGGGATGCCGGCAGCGCCCGGTTGCTCGGCTCGCTCGGGCCGCAGGCGCTGGCCACCACCTCGGCCGGCGCCGCCTGGACGCTCGGCCGGCGCGACGGCGCCATCGGCCGGGCCGATGCGCTGGCCAATGCCCGCGCCATCCTGGCCGAGACGAGCCTGCCCGTCTCGGCCGACCTGGAGGACGGCTACGGACCCGCGCCCGAGGACTGCGCCGCGACGGTGCGGGCCGCGATCGAGGCGGGCCTTGCCGGCTGCACCATCGAGGACACGACGGGCGACCCCGCCGCGCCCATCCATGATTTCGACGCCGCCGTCGCGCGCATCCGCGCCGCCGTGGCGGCCGTGCGGGAGACGGGCCGCCCCTTCGTGCTGACGGCGCGGGCCGAGAATTTCCTGCACGGCCGCCCCGACCTCGATGACACCATCCGCCGCCTGGCCGCCTTCGCCGAGGCCGGGGCGGACTGCCTCTACGCCCCCGGCCTGCCGGATCTCGATGCCATCCGCCGGGTGGTGCAGGCGGTCGCGCCCCGGCCGGTCAACGTGCTGCTCGGCCCGCGCACCGGGCTGGTGCCGCTCGCGGTGCTGGCCGAGGCGGGGGTGCGGCGGATCAGCGTCGGCGGCGCCATCGCCCGCGCCGCCTATGCCCAGGCGCTCGAGCTCGGCGGGGCGCTGCTGGCGGGCGACCTGCCCCGCCTGGCATCCGTGCCGGGGCATGCCGCGGTGAACGGGCACATGCGGGGGCGGGGCTAGACCGGGGGGCGCGGGGGCGTTACCTGATTCGCAAGCCCCCGGGAGGGATGAGGATGATCAACAAGATCGTGCAGTCGGTCGCCGAGGCGCTGGCCGGCGTGAAGGACGGCTCCACCGTCCTGATTGGCGGCTTCGGCAGCGTCGGCCAGCCCGATGTGCTGATCGAGGGGCTGATCGAGCAGGGTGCGCGCGACCTCACCATCGTCCTCAACAATGCCGGCTCCGGCCGCATCGGCGTGGCGAAACTGATGGACCAGGGCCAGGTCCGGAAGATCGTCTGCTCCTTCCCCCGCAGCAAGGACCCGGTGGTCTTCGAGACCCTCTACCGCGAGGGCAGGATCGAGCTGGAGCTGGTGCCCCAGGGCACGCTCGCCGAGCGCATCCGCGCCGCCGGCGCCGGCATCCCCGCCTTCTACACCGCGACGGCCGCTGGCACGCTGCTCGCCCGCGGCAAGGAGAGCCGGGAGTTCGAGGGCAAGACCTATGTGATGGAGCGCGCCCTCAAGGCGGATGTCGCCCTGGTCGAGGCCTGGGAGGCGGATCGCTGGGGCAACCTCGTCTACCGGGGCTCGGGCGCCAACTTCAACCCGATCATGGCGATGGCCGCCGAGCTGACCATCGCCCAGGTGCAGCACATCCGCGAGCTTGGCGAGCTGCACCCGCACATGATCATGACGCCCGGCGTCTACGTGAACCGCGTGGTCCAGGTGGACCGCGGCGGCGACTGGCTGAAGCCCGAGCAGGTCTGAGAGGAGCACGCGACATGCCCTTCAACCGCGACCAGATGGCCGCCCGCCTCGCCGATGATGTGCCGGAAGGCTGGTGCGTCAACCTCGGCATCGGCATGCCGACCATGGTGGCCAATTACGTGCCCCCGACGCGGGAGGTGATCTTCCAGAGCGAGAACGGCGTCATCGGCATGGGCCCGGCGCCGAAGGAGGGCGAGGAGGATCCCTGGCTGATCAATGCCGGCAAGCAGCTCATCACCCTGGCGAAGGGTGCGAGCTTCGTCGGCCATGCCGACAGCTTCGCCATGATCCGCGGCGGGCATATCGACCTCTGCGTGCTCGGCGGCTTCGAGGTAGCGGAGAATGGTGACCTCGCCAATTGGGCGACCAGCGAGAACGACACGGCGCCCGCTGTCGGCGGCGCCATGGACCTCGCGGCCGGGGCCAAGCGCCTATGGGTCATCATGGAGCACACGACGAAGGACGGCCGCCCGAAGATCGTCGAGCGTTGCGGCTACCCGCTGACCGGCCTCGCCTGCGTCAACCGCGTCTACACCAACCTCGCCGTGCTCGACGTCGTCGAAGGGAAGGGCTTCGTCGTCCGCGACTTGGCGCCCGGCGTGACGCTGGAGGAGGTGCAGGCCAAGACCGGCGCCACGCTTCACACCCAATGAGCGCCGCTCTCAGCGGGGAGGACCGCGCGGAATCCATCCGCATGATCCGGGACAGCGCCGCCGCGGTGGCGCCCCCGGGCGGCGACATGAAGCGGGTGCGCGAGCTGCGCTTCCAGACCCCGGGCTTCGACGCGGCCGTGCTGCGGCAGATGGGCGAGATGGGCTGGATCGGCCTTCGCCTGCCGGAGGAGGCGGGCGGCGCCGGCCTCGGTCTCGGCGAGGCCTGCGCGCTGGCGGAGGAGCTGGGCGGCGCGCTGGTGCCGGAGCCGCTGATCCCGGCCATGCTCTCCGCCTCCCTGCTGGCGGCCGTCGGCGCCGGGCCGCTGGAGCGGGTGGTGGCCGGCGAGGCGCTGGTGCTGACCGCTTGGCAGGAGCGGCCCGACACGCTGGAATTTCCCAGCAGTCCCGATGCGCCCCGTCGCTTCCTCCCCATGGCGGCCGGCGCCGCCTCCTTCCTGGTGCCGGTCCGCGAGGGCGGCCGCATCGCCCTCCACGAGCAGCAGGCCGGGGCCGGGCTCAGGACCGAGCAGACCCAGGATGGCGGCCATCTCGGCACGCTGGAGCCGCGCCTCGCCGAGGCGGAGCGCGTCGCCGACGACATCGGCGAGGCCCTGTCGCTCGCCCTCGACGAGGCCGCGCTGCTGACCTCGGCCTACCTGCTGGGCGGCATGGACCGCGCCTTCGCCATGACGCTCGACTACCTGAAGACGCGCCAGCAATTTGGCAGGATCATCGGCACCTTCCAGGCTTTGCAGCACAAGGCCGCCGATGTGCGGATGCAGATCGCGCTGACCCGCGCCAGCATCGAGGCCGCGGCCGCGACGCTCGATGCCGGCGCCACCGGCGATGCCCGCCGCGCCGCCATCTCCCGCGCCAAAGCCCGCGCGGCGGAGTCGTCCATGCGGGTGACGCGCGAGTGCATCCAGCTGCATGGCGGCATCGGCTATACCGACCAGTACGATGTCGGCCTCTATTTGCGGAAGGCCATGGTGCTCGCCAACCAGTATGGCAGCGCCGCCCTGCATCGCCGCCGCTTCATGGCGGTCAGCCCGGAGATCGAGGAATGAGCGAAGCCGTCGCGCGTGTCATCGCCGAGCGCGAGGGCGCCGTCCTCGTGCTCACGCTCGACCGGCCGGCGCGGCGCAACGCGCTCGCCATGCCGCTCCGCGTGCAGATGATCGAGGCGCTGCGGGCCGCCCAGGGCGACAAGGCGGTGCGCGCCATCGTCGTCACCGGCGCCGGCGGCCATTTCTGCTCGGGCGGCGACATCTCCGGGATGGATGTCACCTCGGCGATGGACGGCCGCGAGCGCATGCGCCTCTCGCATGAGCTGATCCGGCTGATGGTGCTGGGCAGCAAGCCGGTCGTCGCCGCGATCGAGGGTTATTGCGTCGGCGCCGGCCTGTCGCTCGCCTGCGCCTCCGACACCGTGGTCGCGGCGGAAGATGCCCGCCTCGGCGCCGGCTTCGGCAAGATCGGGCTGATGGCCGATCTCGGCCTGCCGCACACCCTGCCGCTGCGCGTTGGGCAGGGGAAGGCGCGGCAGATCTTCCTCTACCACGAGCAGATGACGGCGGCGGAGGCGGAGCGCATCGGCCTCGTCGACCATGTCGTGCCCAAGGGCCAGGCGCTGGCGACCGCGATGGAAAAGGCCCGCTTCCTGGCCGAGCAGGCCCCGGCGCCGATGGCGCTCACCAAGCAGATGCTGGGCGAGGGCCTCGACCGCGCGCTGGAGCAGGAGCGCCACTTCCAGTCGACGCTCTTCCTGACCAAGGACTTCGCCGAGGGCCGCGCCGCTTTCCTCGGCAAGCGCAAGCCCGCTTTCCAGGGAGACTGAGCCGATGGAAGCCATCCGCATCCCCGCCCCGGCCGAGCTCGACGCGCTCGAGGACGAGCATTTCCGCCAGGTGGTCCGCGCCTTCCTGCACGAGAACTATCCCGACGACCTGCGCAACCCGCCGAAGCGCCTGCACTGGAACGAGAACCGCCCCTGGTACATGAAGCTCGCCGAGCGCGGCTGGCTCTGCCCGGGCTGGCCGAAAGAGCATGGGGGCCTCGGCCTCTCGCCCGCCAAGCAGATCATCCTCACCGAGGAGTATGAGCGCTACGGCGTGGCGCGGACCAACGACCACGGCATCGTCATGCTCGGCCCGCTCGTCATCAAATACGGGACCGAGGAGCAGAAGCAGCGCTTCCTGCCGAAGATCCTGACCGGCGAGCATATCTGGTGCCAGGGCTATTCCGAGCCCAATGCCGGCTCCGACCTCGCCGCGCTGCGCACCGAAGCGGTGCTCGACGGCGACGAGTATGTCGTCAACGGCCAGAAGATCTGGACCACCCTGGCGACGGATGCCAACTGGATCTTCCTCCTCGTCCGCACCGACAAGCAGGCGAAGAAGCAGGAGGGCATCTCCTTCCTCCTCGTCGACATGAAGACGCCCGGCATCACCGTGCGGCCGATCATCAACCTCGAGATGCATGACGAGTTCTGCGAGGTCTTCTTTGACAATGTCCGGGTGCCGAAGGAGAACCTGGTCGGCCAGCTCAACAAGGGCTGGGACATGGCGAAAGCGCTGCTCGGCTTCGAGCGCATCTTCCTCGGCTCGCCGCGCCAGTCGGGCTATGCGCTGTCGCGCCTCAAGATCCTCGCCGAGCGCATGGGCGCTTTGAAGGATGCGGAGTTCCAGGACCGCTACGCCCGCCTCCGCCTCGAATTCGAGGACCTGAAGGCGCTGTACGGCACCTTCGTGGAGAAGCTGAAGCGCGGCGAGAGCCTCGGCCCTGATGTCTCCATGCTGAAGATCATCCAGACCGAGCTCTTCCAGCGCATCACCGACACCATGCTGGAGATCGCCGGAGAGAATGCCGGGCTGCTGGAGCCGATGGAGGGCAATCGCGACCTCAATATCGGCGGCCTCTTCATCCAGGCCCGGCCGTCGACGATCTACGGCGGCTCGAACGAGATTCAGCGGAACATCCTGGCGAAGAACGTGCTCGGCCTGCCCGGCTGAACGGCTCCGGCCTCTCTTGCGGCGTTGCCCGAGAGAGGCCGAAAGCCGCCATGCCCGCCCTACCCACCGGTCATGACGCCGCCCGACCTCCGGGCCGAGACTCTGCCGGAGCTCGCGCGGACCATCCTCGCCCTCGGCTGAGGCGCGGTTAGGGCTTCTCGTTGCTGCGGCCGCTGGCGCCGCCGGTCACGCCGCCCGCGCCCCCAGCCCCGCCGCCGCCCATGGCGCCGTCATTGGTGGCGTTGGGGTCGTAGTCGGTCGGCCCGCCTTCGGCGAAGCTCGGCACCCGGGCCTTCGCCTTGTCGTCCGCCGGCTTCACCGGCTCGTCCGGCATCAGCCTGTCCTGGTCCTGCGCCATGTTCTCTCCTTCGATGCATGCCGAACGGATGGAACAGGCGAGGACCCCGCCGGGTTCGCATGGGTTACTGGACTTCGCGCCAGGCGCTCTTCAGGTCCCCGAGGAAGCGGGCATATTCCCGCTCCTTGCTCTCCGGGTCCGGCAGGCGGAGCAGGTAGGAGGGATGGACGGTCGGGAAGACCGGCAGCCCGTCCTCGCTCTTCACCACCTCGCCGCGCACCTTGGTGATGGCGAGCGGCTTGCCGGTCAGCGCCCGCAGCGCCGTAGCGCCGAGCGAGACCACCAGCCGCGGCGCCACGATCTCGATTTCCCGCCGCAGGAAGGGCCGGTAATGCGCGATGTCGCCTGCATCCGGCGACTGGTGCAGGCGGCGGCGCCCGGTCGGCTTGAATTTGAAATGCTTCACCGCGTTGGTGACATAGGCCTCGGCGCGGGGGATGCCCGCCTCCTCCAGCGCGCGGTTGAACATCCGCCCGGCCGGGCCGACGAAGGGGCGGCCGGCGATGTCCTCCTCGTCGCCCGGCTGCTCGCCGACGAAGAGCAGCGCGGCGCCGATCGGCCCCTCGCCGAAGACGGCCTGGGTGGCGTGCTCGGCGAGCGGGCCGCGATCGGCCAGCACCTCGGCGCGGAGGGCGGCGAGCGCGGTGGTGGGGTCCTGGGTGGCGAAGAGATCGGCTGACATGGGCGCCTCAACGTCCGCGGCCAGCACCCGTTGCCGCCGCGGCGCGGGCGGGGTCGCGCCGCGCTCGACCATGGCGGCGACACGCCGTGGGGCCTCAGCCATGAGGCGGGGGATGTCCTGCGCCTCGGGCAGGTTGCGCCAGTACTTCACCGGCATCTCAGCGCGCATAGCGGCGGGCTTCAGCCGGGCCGGGTTGAAGATGCTGGCGAAATAGGCCCGCCAAAGATCCTCCGTCGCATCCTCGGCCGGGGCGTCGGCACGCCGGCCGCCCGGGCCCATCCGCAGCGCCTCGCCATCCCAATGCGCGCTCGCCTCGGGCGTCAGGATGGACCAGCGCATGCCCGCGAAGCGGCGGATGAAGAAGCCCGTCTCCGCCTCCAGGATATGGTGGTCCGGCTCGAACCAGGCGACATAGCGGGGCCCGGGCGCCTCGCGGAAGCGCACGAAAGCATGCATCTTGTGCGCATCCCGCCGCACCGCCTTGGCCATGCCTTGGGCGCGGATCACCTCCGGGTCGGTCGCCACCTCCAGCAGCCCGTGCTCGCCATGGGTGATGCGCCAGAGCAGCCGGTAGAGCAGGGCGAAGCGCTCCGGGTCACGGTGGCGGATGACGACCTCCGCCAGCTCCGGAAAGGCCCGCGGCACGGTAAGGCCGGCCTGCCGCGGCTCCGGCACCGGCTCATGCGCGAACAGCCCAGCGGCCTCGCCGGCGAGGTGCCAGGCGATGCGCTCCGGCGCCGCCTCGGCCGCCAACAGCCGCCGCGCCGCATCCCGCCAGGCCTGGAAGTCGGCCGGGCCGGGAAGGGCGATGCCAATCACAGCAGGGCCAGCTGCATTGGCTGTCCCCTTGGCCTGCCGAAGCCGGTGCGCGGCGCGACCAGGGCGCGAAGGTCGAGCCGGTCCGTCACCCTCGGCCGGTGATCTGCGGTGACGAGGAAGGGCAGGAGCTTCGCCAGCGGCAGCCGCAGCCGCGCCAGGTCGTCGCTGCGGATGGCGTGGTGCCGCCGCGCCGCCAGCAGCCGGTCCACCGTCTTCGCCCCGAGGCCCGGCACGCGCAGCAGCCGCTCCCGCGGTGCCCGGTTCACGTCGACGGGGAAATCGCCCCTGTGCCGCAGCGCCCAGGCTAGCTTCGGGTCGATGCCGAGGTCGAGCATGCCGCCCTCGCCGCCCGCCATGATCTCGTCGAGCGAGAAGCCGTAGAAGCGCAGCAGCCAGTCCGCCTGGTAAAGCCGGTGCTCGCGCACCAACGGCGGCGGTTGCGGCGGCAGCAGGCGCGAGGCATCGGGGATGGGCGAATAGGCGGAGAAATAAACCCGCTTGAGTCCGTAGCTGCCATAGAGGTTGGCCGTGGTGCCGAGCACCGCCCGGTCGTCCGAGGCGTCGGCGCCGATGATCATCTGCGTGCTCTGCCCGGCCGGGGCGAAGCGCGGCGCCGGCGCCCGCCGCTCCGCCCTGCGCGCCTCCTTCGCCTCCTCGATGCGCAGCCGCATCCGCCCCATCGCCCGGCGGATCTCGCCCAGATCCTTCTCCGGGGCGAGGGCCTTCAGCGCCCCCTCCTGCGGCAGCTCGACATTGATGGAAAGCCGGTCGGCATGCCGCCCCGCCTCGGCCAGCAGCTCGGGCGATGCGTCGGGGATGGTCTTCAGGTGGATGTAGCCGCGGAAGCCGTGCTCCTCGCGCAGGATGCGCGCGACGTCGACCAGCCGCTCCATCGTGTAGTCGGGCGAGCGGATGATGCCGGAGGAGAGGAACAACCCCTCGATGTAGTTGCGCCGGTAGAAGTCGAGCGTCAGGTCGACTAGCTCCCGCACCGTGAAGCGGGCGCGGGGGACGTTGCTGGTGGCGCGGTTGATGCAATAGGCGCAGTCATAGATGCAGGCATTGGTCAGCAGCACCTTGAGCAGCGAGATGCAGCGCCCATCCGGCGCATAGGCATGGCAGATGCCCATGCCCTCCGTGCTGCCGAGGCCGCCCCCCTGGCTGTCCCGCTTCTCGGTCCCGGATGACGCGCAGGAGGCATCGTATTTCGCCGCATCGGCGAGGAT
Source organism: Belnapia sp. (assembly GCF_059504005.1). Taxonomy (NCBI): domain Bacteria; kingdom Pseudomonadati; phylum Pseudomonadota; class Alphaproteobacteria; order Acetobacterales; family Roseomonadaceae; genus Belnapia; species Belnapia sp. Next base: position 13,984 of record NZ_JCACHU010000167.1, read on the forward strand.
CTCGAGCTTCTGCCGCAACTCCATGAACCGCCCTCCAGTTCCTTATATGTTCTTTTGTTGCGGAAAGCAAGGCCCAAGGGGTGGCGTAAAGTGAACCTTTCCGGTCCCGCGTGGTTATGGCGGCCGATGATGCAGCTCCTTCGCCCCGCCCTGCTTCTCCTGCTCCTCGCCGGCCCGGCCGCGGCGCAGCAGGCCGCCGTGCTGACGCCGGACCAGCTGGCCACCGTGCTGCGGGCGCGGGGCTTCAGCGACATCGAGGGGGTGGAGCGCGAGGGCGACACCTTCCGCATCGCCCGCGCCATGCGCTACGGCGAGACGGTCGAGAACCTTCGCATCGACGCCGCCACCGGCCTGCCGCGCGAGCAGCCCCCCCTCACCGAGGGCCAGGCGCGGGAGCTGCTGCGCGCCCGCGGCTACAGCGAGGTGACGGAGATCGGCCGCGAGGGCGATGCCATCCGCCTCCGCGGGCTGCGCGAGGGCACCCCCATTGAAGTGACCGTCGACGCCCGGACGGGGGCGGTGCGGCAATAATCTTCCACCCCACCTCAGTCCCAGACCCGGGGCCGCAGGCCTGCCGCCTGCGGCCCCGGGTCACGGTCCTTGGCTTCCGTGGCCTGCTCATCCGCAGCCTTCGCGGCCGGGGGCCGCGACCCCTGCGGGCAGGACAGATGTGACCCAGGCCTATATCAACCGCATCGGCACCGCCGTCCCCCGCCATGAGGTGCATGACACCTTCCGCCGCTTCGCCGGCCGGCAGATCACCGATCCGCGCATCCGCACCGCCTTCGCCCGGCTGGCGGAGCGGTCGCAGATCGAGACACGGCATTCGGTGCTGGAGCCGGAGGCGGATGCCAGCGGCACGGTGGACAGCTTCTACCGGCTGGAGGCCTTCCCGAGCACCGGCACCCGCATGGCCCGCTACGAGCGGGAGGCGCCGGCCCTCGCCGAGGCCGCCTGCCTGGCGATGGGGCTGGAGGGCGAAGGGCCGGGCATCACCCATCTCGTCTATGCCACCTGCACCGGCTTCGCCGCCCCCGGCCTCGACCATTGGCTGATCCGCCGCTTCGGCCTCCCCGGCAGCGTGGAGCGCAGCGTCGTCGGCTTCATGGGCTGCCAGGCGGCGATCAACGCGCTGAAGCTCGCCCATCACATCGTCCGCAGCGACGAGCGCGCGCGGGTGCTGGTGCTCAACCTCGAGCTCTGCACGCTGCACCTCCAACCTTCGCCCGAGATCGAGCAACTGCTCTGCTTCCTCCTCTTCGCCGACGGGGCGAGCGCGGCGCTGGTGACGGCGGAGCCGCGGGGCATCGGCATCGAGGGCTTCCACGCCGCGCTGATCCCGGAGGCCGCGGACCAGATCACCTGGCGCATCGGCGATGGCGGCTTCGACATGACGCTCTCCGGCTTCGTGCCGCTGACCCTCGCCCGCGCCCTGCCGGACGAGGCCGCCGCCATCCTCGACGGCGAGGCGGCGGATGCCTTCGATCTCTGGGCGGTGCATCCCGGCGGGCGCAGCGTGCTGGATGCGGTGACGCACGGCCTCAACCTGCCGGGGCGTGCGCTCGATGTGAGCCGCGCGGTGCTACGCGAGCATGGCAACATGTCCTCCGCCACCGTCATGTTCGTGCTGCAGCGGATGATGGCGGCGGGCCGCGGCCTGCGGGGCTGCGCGCTCGCCTTCGGCCCCGGCCTCTCGGCCGAGACCATGCGCTTCCGCCTCGCCTGATGCGCGAGCGCAGCGCCGCCGAGGAATGGATGGACGATGCGGCCGCGACGGAAGCCGAATTCGCCTCCGCGCTGCGCGACCTTGCCCGCATCAACCGGATGAGCCTCGCCTATCGCCCGACGCTGCGCTGGCTCGACCGGCTGGTGGCGGAGACGGGGGCGCGGCGGCTCTCCGTGCTCGACATAGGCTTCGGCGGCGGGGACATGCTGGCCGCCATCGCGCGCTGGGGCGAGCGGCGGGGCGTCGCGGTGGAGCTGGCGGGGATCGACCGCAGCCCCTGGGCCGCGCGCTATGCCGAGGCCGCCGGGGTGCGGGCACGCTTCATCACCGCCGACCTCTTCGAGCTGCCGGAGGCGGAGCGCTTCGACGTGGTGCTGTGCAGCCTCTTCACCCATCACCTGCGCGATGCGGAGCTGGTGCGCTTTCTCCGCTGGCTGCCGGGGCGGGCGCGGCGGGGCTGGCTGATCTCCGACCTGCACCGGCACTGGCTGCCCTGGGGCTTCGTCTGGGGCGCGGTGCGGGCGCTCCGGATGGACCCGATGGTGGTGCATGACAGCACCGTCTCCATCGCCCGCGGCTTCACCCGCGCCGATTGGGAGCAGCTGGTGGCGGAGGCGGGCGTCCCGGCGCGGATCGAATGGGCCTTCCCCTTCAAGTGGATCGTCAGCAGCCGTGGTTGAGGTGGCGGTGATCGGCGCCGGGCCGGCCGGCTGCGCGGCGGCGATCGCCCTCGCCCGGGCGGGGTGGGAGGTGGTGCTGCTGGAGCGCAGCGCCGAGCCGCGGGAGAGCGTCTGCGGCGAATTCCTCGGCCGGGACGCGGCGGCAGCGCTGCGCTGCCTCGGCCTCGACCCGGCGGCGCTCGGCGGCGCGCCGCTGCGGCGGGTGCAAATCGGCCATGGCGGGCGCGAGGCGGATGTGGCGCTGCCCTTCCCCGCCTGGGCCCTGCCGCGGCGCGTCCTGGACGGGGCCTTGCAGGCGGCGGCGGGGGCGGCACTGCGGCGCGGCGTTACCGTGCTCAACGCCGAGCCGGAGGCAGAGGGGTGGCGGCTGCGCACCAGCCTGGGCGCCATCCGCGCCCGGCGGGTCGTGCTCGCCACCGGCAAGCATGCGCTGCGCGGGCATCCGCGCGAGGGGGCGCCGCCGCCCGCCCTCGGCCTCAAGCTGCACCTCGCCGGGGTGGAGATGGGGGATGCCGTCGCCCTGCTGCCCTTCGCCGGCGGCTATGCCGGGCTGCAGCCGCTGCCAGGGGGCGGGGCCAATCTCTGCGCTGCGCTGCATGGGCCGCCGGCCGATCTGCTGGCGAGGGTGCGCTCCGGCTCCGCCCTGGCGGGGCGCCTGCTGCGGGATGCGCGGCCGCTCTGGGACCGGCCGCTGGCCGTGGCCGGCGTGCCCTACGGCTTCCGCCAGCCCGCCTCCGGGCCGCCCGGCCTCTACCGCGTCGGCGACCAGGCGGCGGTGATCCCGAGCTTCACCGGGGAGGGCGTGGCGCTCGCCCTGCATTCCGGCCTGGCCGCGGCGGAGGCGATCCTCGCGGGGCAGGATGCGGCCGGCTTCCATGCCGCCTGGCGCTGCCGCAGCGGCGGGCCGATGCGCTGGGCCGGGCTCGCCGCCTGGGTGCTGCGGGCCTCGCCAGCGGCCTTTGCCGCGGTCGGCGCGGTCGGCCCGGTGTCACGGCTGGTGGCGGCGCGGACGCGGGTCGCAGCCTAGACCATGATCGCCGAGGGCCGGAACGGCCGGAGTCACGAGTCATGCGACGAAGCAGCAGGCCGAAGCATGATCGCGGATCATGCGTCAGCCCTCCGCCCACATCCGCAGCAGGTTGGCGCGGGCGAGCTGGACCCGCAGCGCCGCATCCTCCGCCCCCATCTGCGCCAGGTGCAGGTCGAAGAGCAGCGCCCGCCGCGCCGCATCCCGCACCCGGCTCTGCACCCAGCCGAAGGCCGCCAGCCGCTCCCCCGCCTCAACCGGGGCGACGCGGTGGAGGCTGGTCGCCGGGTAGAGGACAAGCAGCCCGGCCTCCGGCGCGACCTCCCGTTCGCCGCCCGCCTCCTCGAGGATGAGCGCGCCGCCCGTCACCCCCTCGGCGAGGAAGAGCGTCCAAGCGAGGTCTGTCCTGACCTCCCCCATCAGCGCATTGTCGACATGCCGGCCATAGCCGCCGCCGGGCAGGGTACGGCTGAAGGCCGGGCGGGTGAGGCGCAGCGGCAGGGCGGCCGCCGTGAAGACGGGATGGGCGAGCAGCGCCGCCTCGACCTCCGCCGCCGCGGCCCGCGCCGCGGCATCGGCCGGGTCGGCCTGGAGGTTGGCCTTCACCGCCGCCGCCCGCGCCCCGGCCGTCTCCCGCCCGTCCCGCCAGGCGGCGCGGGCGAGGAGGGCGCGCAGCCGCGCCAGCGCCGCCGCCTCCAGCACCCCCGCGATCGGCAGCAGCATCGCCATCCCTCCCCCGCGGCCCTAGTATAACCGGATGACCCGCTTCCGCCCCCGCCTCCGGTTCGGCCTCGGCCTCTCGGTGCTGGCCGCAGGGCCGGGCCTCGCCGCCGACCCGGCCTGCGTCCCGGCCGCCCAGGCGCCGCTCGGGGAGGCCGGGGAGGGCGAGAGCGGCCCGGCGACGCCGGCGCAGCGCAGCCTCCTGCTCGACCAGATGGCGGCGCGCATCGAGGGCGCCGGCGAGGTTCGCGCCGCGGGCGACGCCGAGAGTGCCGATATCCTCGTCGCCGCCGCCGCGGATGAGGGCCCGACTCGCCTCGCCCGCCGGGGCGACGCGGAGGAGGCGGGCAGGCTGGAACGCGGCCTCGCGCCGCTCGCCGCCAGGCCGGACGACCCGGCCGCCGCCGCGGCGGGGCTGCGGTTGCTGGAGGCGGCGCTCGGCCCGGCCACGCCGGAGCGCGCCGCAGGCCTCGCCGGCCTGGCCCTCGAGGCCTTCGGCGCCGCGCAGGAGTGCGGCCGCCTCACGGACCGCGCCGCCTATGCCGAGGCGCGGGCGCTGGCCCGCCGTGCCCGCCGCCTCGCCGATGCTGTCACCGGCGCGCCGGCGGGGGAGATGACGGCCGCGCTCGACCGCCTCCTCGCCCTGCTGCCGGCCTCGCCGCCGGAGGCGCTGCCGGCCTTCGGCGCCGTCTCAGCCGAGGCGTCGCGGGCCATCCTCGCCGCGAGCGACCTTTCCCGCTGAACCCTCAGCCGTCGAGGGTGAGGTTCAGCCGCTTCACCATCCGCTTCTCGTACTCGACGCGCTGGGCGATGAAGTCGCGGTACTCCGCCGTGTTCCGGTAGACGAGCGGCATGTCGAACTGCCCGCGGATGCGCACATTCTCCGCATCGAAGAGCGCCGCCTTGGCGGCATCGTGCAGCACCCGCACCACGCCCTCGTCCATGCCCTTCGGGCCGCTGATGCCGTAGGGCGACGTCACCTCCATGTCGTAGCCGAGCTCCTTCAGCGTCGGCACGTCGGGGAAGCGCGACGCCCGCTCACTCGTCCAGACCGAGAGGGCGCGCATCGTCCCCGCCTCGACGAAGGGGCCCCAGGCGCTGCTGTCGCAGACCATGTCGACCTGCCCGGCCAGCGCCGCCGTCACCCCCTCGTTCGAGCCGCGATAGGGCACATGGGTGATATCGATGCGCTCCTGCTCGAGGATGGTCTCGAAGGCGATGTGGTTGGAGGTGCCGATGCCGCTGGTGGAGTAGGTCAGCTTGCCGGGATTGGCCCGGGCATAGGCGATCATCTCCTGCCAGGTCTTGAAGCGCGCATCCGCCTTCACCGCCGTGCCGAAGAGCCAGCCGGTCAGGCCGATGATGTGGGTGAAGTCGCCGACCGGGTCCCAGAGCGGGGTTTTCATCATCCAGGGCCGGCGCAGCACCGAGAGGTGCATCTGCGTCAGCGAATAGCCGTCCGGCTTAGACTGCTGGGCGACGGTCATCGGCCCGAGTGTGCCGCCGGCGCCCGGCTTGTTCTCGGCGACCACCGGCTGACCGAGCGCCCGCCCGGCAATCTCGCAGAGCGAGCGGAGCTGCGAATCGGCCGAGCCGCCGGCCGGCCAGGGGATGACGAGCCGGATCGGCCGATCGGGGAAGCGGGGCTGCGCCAGGGCAGGCGTGGGCAATGCGGGCGCGGCAAGGGAGGTCGCGGCCAGGGTGAGCGCGCCCCGGCGGGTGAGGTTGGGCATTTCGACGTATCTCCCGGTCTTCTTGTTGCGCGCGCCATCTTGGCGGGGCCGGGCGGGCGGGGAAAGTCCCCTCCCGTGGTTGCGCTGCGGCACCGAGGGCCCTCCGGCGCGTTGGCGGGGCCGAGGAGAGCCCGCCATGGACACCACCGCCCCCTTCGATGCGGCCGCCGACCGCCGCCGCCGGATCCTCGCCATCATCGGCGGCTCCTCCGGCAACCTGGTCGAGTGGTACGACTTCTACGTCTACTCCTTCTGCTCGCTCTATTTCGCCAGCGCCTTCTTCCCCTCGGGCGACCGCACCTCGCAGCTGCTGGCCGCCGCCGGGGTCTTCGCCGCCGGCTTCCTCGTCCGCCCCGTCGGCGGCTGGATCTTCGGGAGATTGGCCGACCGGCGGGGGCGGCGCTTCTCCATGATGGCCTCCGTCCTCCTGATGTGCGGCGGCTCGCTGATGATCGCCCTGCTGCCGACCCATGCAAGCGTCGGCCTCTGGGCGCCTGTGCTGCTGACCGTGGCACGGCTCGCCCAGGGTCTCTCGGTCGGCGGCGAGTACGGGACGAGCGCCACCTATATGAGCGAGGTGGCGGAGCCCGGGCATCGCGGCTTCTATGCCAGCTTCCAGTACGTGACGCTGATCGGCGGGCAGCTGCTGGCCGTCCTCGTCATCGTTATCCTGGAAACCCTGCTGACCAACGAGCAGATGCGCGCCTTCGGCTGGCGCATCCCCTTCCTGATCGGCGCTGCGGCGGCGGTGGTCGCCCTCTTCCTCCGCCGTGCCCTGCACGAGACCCAGAGCGCGGATGCGGCACGACGGCCGGAGGCGGGCTCGGTCCGCGCCCTGCTCGCCCATCCGCGGCCGCTGCTGCTGGTGCTCGGGCTGACGGCGGGCGGCAGCCTCAGCTTCTACGTCTTCACCACCTTCATGCAGAAATACCTGGTGAACACCGCGCATTTCGAGGCGCGGACCGTCAGCGCCACCATGGCCTGGGTGCTGCTCGCCTTCATGCTGGCCCAGCCGCTCTTCGGCGCCATGGCCGATCGCGTCGGACGAAGGGCCATGCTGCTCGCCTTCGGCGGGCTCGGGGTGCTGATGACGGTGCCGCTGCTCTCGGCGCTCGGCCGGGCGACCTCGCCGCTCTCGGCGGGGCTGATGGTGCTGGCGGGGCTCCTGGTGATCTCCTGCTACACCTCGATCAGCGGGCTGGTGAAGGCGGAGCTCTTCCCGGCCGAGGTCCGGGCGCTCGGCGTCGGCCTGCCCTATGCGGTGGCCAATGCGCTGTTCGGCGGCACGGCGGAGTATGTCGGCCTCTGGTTCAAGTCGGCCGGGGCGGAGAGCGGCTTCTTCTGGTACGTGACCGGATTCTTCGCCCTCGCCCTGGTCACCGCCTGGTTCATGCCGGAGACCCGGGTGGAGAGCCACCTGACCCGGGAGGAGCGGGCCGCCGTCGCCTAGTCTTGCCTTGAGCCCGGTCAAGGGCCAGTTTCCGCCCCGAATTCCTCGCCCAAGGACCCCCAATGCCCGACAGCTTCGACCTCATCGTCATCGGCTCCGGCCCCGGCGGCTATGTCTGCGCCATCCGCGCCGCCCAGCTCGGGCTGAAGACGGCCTGCGTGGAGAAGCGCGCGACGCTCGGCGGCACCTGCCTCAATATCGGCTGCATCCCCTCCAAGGCCCTGCTCCAGAGCAGCGAGAGCTTCGAGGAGGCGGCCCATAAGCTCGCCGACCATGGGGTGATGATCGAGGGGGTGAAGCTCGACCTCGCCAAGATGCAGGCGCGCAAGGCCGAGGTGGTGAGCGCCAACGTCAAGGGCGTCGAATTCCTCTTCCGCAAGAACAAGGTCACCTGGCTGAAGGGCGCCGGCCGGATCGCCGCCCCCGGCCAGGTCGAGGTCAATGGCGAGACCTACCAGGCCAAGGCGATCGTCATCGCCACGGGCAGCGACAGCACCCTGCTCCGCGGCATCGAGGTGGACGAGAAGCGCGTCGTCACCTCGACCGGCGCGCTGGAGCTGGACAAGGTGCCCGGCCATCTCGTCGTCATCGGCGGCGGGGTGATCGGCCTCGAGCTCGGCTCGGTCTGGAAGCGGCTCGGCGCCCAGGTGACGGTGATCGAGTATCTCGACCGGCTGATCCCCGACATGGATGCGGAGCTCGCCAAGCAGGCGGAGCGGCTCTTCGGCAAGCAGGGGATGAAGTTCAAGCTGAAGTCGAAGGTGATCGCGGCCGAGCAAGATGCGGAAGGCGTGACCCTCAAGGTGGAGCCCGCCGCCGGTGGCGATGCGGAGGAGATCCGCGCCGATGTGGTGCTGCTCGCCATCGGCCGCCGCCCCTATGTCGAGGGCCTCGGCCTCGACGAGGTCGGCGTCAAGCGCGACGAGCGCGGCCGCATCGTCACCGACGCGCATTTCGCCACCAACGTGCCGGGGATCTACGCCATCGGCGACTGCATTGCCGGCGCCATGCTGGCCCACAAGGCGGAGGACGAGGGCGTCGCCGTCGCCGAGATCCTCGCCGGCCAGGCGGGCCACGTGAACTACGCCGCCATTCCGGGCGTGGTCTACACCTGGCCGGAGATTGCCGCGGTCGGCGCGACGGAGGATGAGCTCAAGGCGCAGGGCGTTGCCTACAAGGTCGGCAAATTCCCCTTCACCGCCAATGGCCGCGCGCGGGCGATGAACGACACGGACGGCTTCGTGAAGATCCTGGCGGATGCCAAGACCGACCGGGTGCTCGGCGCCCATATCATCGGTCCGGATGCGGGGACGCTGATCGCCGAGATGGCGCTCGCCATGGAGTTCGGCGCCAGCGCCGAGGATGTCGCCCGCACCTGCCATGCCCATCCGACGCTGAACGAGGCGGTGAAGGAAGCGGCGCTTGCTGCCGACGGGCGGGCGCTGCACATCTGAGGCGGTGGCCGGTCAGCGCGTCTCCGGTGCGCTGACCAGCAGCCCGACCAGCCGCCGCACCAGCGGCAGCACGACGAGCAGGATCGGGAAAGCGACCACCCAGGACAGGGCCCAGGAGGCGGGCCATTGGTGCAGCGCCTCCGCCGTCGGGCCGAGCGCCATCAGCGTCGAGATACCGGAGATGGCGCAGGTCATGATGGCCGAGAGGATCAGGGGCAGCACCACCGCGCCATAGCGGGAGGGCAGCTTGCGGAAGCGGAGGCTGGGCATGGCCGGATGGTCTCGTCAGGTCGGTCCGGCGCGGCGGCATCCCGCATCCGCCACAGCGCCGGGCCGGATGCGTTGCGTGAGACGCTGACGGCAAGGGCGGTGCCCGGCGGTCCTTCTCTATTCCGGCACCGGCCGGCTGGCAAGCGTCGGCGGCGGGGCTTGCCTCGACTCGCCTCGCTGGCCGAGGCTTGGCGGGTGATCAAGTATATCGGCTCCAAGCGCCTGCTGCTGACGCAGATCCTCTCGGCCGTGGGCGCCGCCGCGCCGGCCGGGGCCACCGTCGCCGACCTCTTCTCCGGCACCGCCCGCGTCGGCCATGCGCTGAAGGGCGTCGGCTACCGGGTCATCGCCAACGACCACAACGCCTTCGCCCATGTGCTGGCCACCTGCTACGTCCAGGCCGATGCCGAAGCCTGGGCGGAGAAGGCGGCGCGCATCCTGGCGGAGCTCGGGCGCCTGCCGCCGCGGCATGGCTGGTTCACCGAGACCTATTGCGTCGCCGCCCGCTACTTCCACCCCGAGAACGGCGCCCGGATCGAGGCGATCCGCGAGGGCATCGCCGCCCTCGGCGCCGAGCCGGAGCTGGAGGCGGTGCTGCTGACCTCCCTGCTGGAGGCGGCCGACCGCGTCGACAGCACCGCCGGGCTGCAGATGGCCTACATGAAGCGCTGGGCCGCCCGCGCGCTGAACCCGCTGGCGCTCCGCCTGCCCGCCCTCAGGCCGCGCCCCGCCGCCGGCCTCTGCGCCGCCCTCTGCGGCGAGGCGGAGGCGGTGGCGGCCAGCCTCGACTGCGACCTCGCCTACCTGGACCCGCCCTACAACCAGCACTCCTACCTGCGGAACTACCATGTCTGGGAGACGCTGGTGCGCTGGGATCAGCCGGAGGTCTATGGCATCGCCAACAAGCGCACCGATTGCCGCACGCGGCGCTCCGCCTTCAACAGCCGCCCCGGGATAGGCCCGGCGCTGGCGCGGACCATCGCCGCGCTGCGCTGCCCGACCGTCGTCGTCTCCTTCAACGACGAGGGCTATCTGGGCCGCGCCGCGCTCGAGGCGATGCTGGCGCCGCGCGGGCCGCTGCGGGTGATCGAGATCCCCTATGGCCGCTATGTCGGCGCCAAGATCGGCATCCACAACCCGAAGGGCGAGAAGGTCGGCACCGTGGGGCGGCTGACCAATACCGAGTACCTTTTCGTCTCGGGCGAGCGTGCCCTTGCCCTGCCGCCGAGGGCCGCCTGATGAGCCCCTGGGCGCGGAAGCTTCTCGGCTTCAGCCTGCTGGCGCTGGGCGTCGCGGGGCTTATCCTGCCCTTCCTGCAGGGGCTGCTCTTCCTGGCGCTCGGCGTCTTCGTGCTGCGCGACCAATACCCCTGGGCGCGGCGCTGGATGGGCAAGCTGGAGGCACGCTTCCCCAGTCAGATGGCGCGGGTCGAGGCCATGGAAGCCCGGCTGATCGGCTGGACCCAGCGGCAGGGCGAGCGGCTACGGCGCCTGGTGAGCTGATCCCGCCACAGGGGGCGGTTTTCCTCTCCGGATATGAACGGAGAGTTAAGAATTGGGCGCGAAGATCTTGGCGCCTTTCTCAACCTGGCCGAGAAGGTCGGCATGGCCGATCTCCGCTCCGACTCCCGCTTCGTCGCCCTGCTGCTTGGCATCGGCCAGACGCTGGCCTGGGCCACGAGCTACTACCTGCCCGCGCTGCTGGCCCCGGTGGTGGTGGAGGATCTGCAGGCGGACCGGGCTGCGGTCTACGGCGCCTTCTCCCTCGCCCTGCTGATTTCGGGCCTTGCCGCACCGCGGATCGGCCGGGCGATCCAGAACCTGGGCGGCCGGCCGGTGATGATGGCCTCCGCGCTCACCCTGGCGGCGGGGCTGGCGCTGCTGGGGGTGCTGCCGGGGCTGGCGGGCTGGTTCCTCGCCTGGGTCGTGCTCGGGGTGGGGATGGGGCTCGGCCTCTACGAGGCGGCCTTCGCCACGCTCGGCGCGCTCTACGGGCGGGCGGCGCGGCGGGGGATCACCATCGTCACCCTGCTCGGGGGCTTCGCCAGCACCATCGGCTGGCCGCTGACGGCGGCGCTGATGCCGGCGCTCGGCTGGCGCGGCACCTGCCTGGTCTTCGCCGCCGTCAACCTGCTGCTGGTGCTGCCGGTCTATGCCCTGCTGCCGCGCGTCGGGGCGGGCGGCGAGGCGGTGGCCAATGCCGTGGCCGACCCCGCCGAGATCCCACTGCCGACGGCCTGGGTGCGGCGCAGCTTCCTATTCCTGGCCGCCTTCTTCACGCTGCGGGCGCTGATCAGCACCACCATGTCGGTGCAGCTGCCGACGATGCTGGCGGGGCTCGGCCTTTCGGTCGCGGCGGCGGTCGCTGCCGCCTCGCTGATGGGGCCGGCGCAGGTCGGCGGGCGGCTGATGGAATTCACCCTCGGCAAGACGGTGCATCCGCTGCGCGTCGCCTGGCTCGGTGCCGGGCTGCTGCCGGTCGGCACGCTGCTGCTGGTGCTGGCCGGGCCGGTGGCGGCGGTGCCCTTCGTGCTGATGCATGGCGCGAGCAACGGCATCATCACCATCTGCCGTGGCTCGGTGCCGCTCGCGCTGTTCGGGCCGCGCGGCTATCCGGTGCTGATGGGCAAGCTGGCGCTTCCGGTGCTCATGGCCCAGGCCGCGGCGCCCATGGTGACGGCGCCGCTGCTGGAGCATCTCCCGGCGATGGCGGTGCTCGGCCTTGCCGGCCTGGTGGGCCTGGCTGCCATGCTCTGCCTGCTGCCGCTCAGGGCATCCCCGCCAGCGCCCCGCTTGGCCGAGGCGGTCAGGGGTTAGGCCCGTCGCTCGGGACGGCTTCGTGCCGAGGCGTGGATCTGCCCCGTCAACGGCAGCCTGGAGCATGTCCGGTGAATACGGTTGAACCGGGACTGCTCCGGAGCGGCTTCCGTTCGCCCCGCTCGCAGCAGCCGCTCCCAACTCTCCTTTGCTCTAGCGGGCCACCGAACCCTGCCGCAATGCGTGCCGCCGCGGTTCCTGCCGGGCGCGCCCGAGGGCGACCCAGCCGCCGATGGCAGCCACCACCAGGGTCGAGAAGACACCCCAGATGACCAGGTATTGCAGCGCCAGCCACAACCAAGCCGCCGGCGCCAGCCCGAGCCAGACCACAGTCGTCACAATAACGGCGCCCAGAACGGCTGTGCCAAGCATCGGGGGGTCACTCCTGGCGTGTGTCCGGCAGCAAGGGGGGGGACATGCCGCTTCTCACATTCGTATACTACACGCGGAGTTGAAGCAAGTGTTTCTGGGTATTACAAAGCCCCAATTCCGCCTGCGGACCGGCCGCCGCCCGGCGTGACCCCGAAGGCAGCGCGGAAGGCGGCCCCGAAGGCCGGCGCGCTGGCGTAGCCGACCCGCGCCGCCGCCCGCGCCGGCGGCACTCCCTCGGCCAGCAGCGCCGCCGCCTCGGCGAGGCGCAGCGCCTGGCGCCAGCGGCCGAAGCTCATCCCCGTCTCCTCGCGGAAGAGCCGGGTGAGGGTCCGGGGGCTGGCCCCGCACTGCCGCGCCCAGTCCTCGAGGCCGAGGGGCTGCGCCGGGTCCGCCTGCAGCGCCGCCGCCAGCCGCCGCAGCCGCGCATCGCGCAGCGCCGGCAGGCCGAGCGGCAGGCGCGGGGCGCGGGCGATCTCGTCGAGGATCAGCGCCGTGAGATGCCCGCCGCGCCCGGCCTCGTCCCATTCCAGCGGCTCGGCGCAGGCGGCGAGCACCAGCTCCCGCAGCAGGGGCGAGACGGCGAGCACCGTCACCGCCCCCGGCCCCGCCGCAGCGGCATCGGCGCGGAGGAAGAGCGCCCGCATGGCGACCGGCCCCTGCATCGCGGTCACATGCGCGACGCGCGCTGGCATCCAGAGCGCCCGGCCCGGCGGCAGGACGAAGGCGGCCGTGTCGGTCGCGATGCGCATCACCCCGCGCGTCGCATAGAGCAGTTGCGCGCGGGTATGGGCGTGACGCTCCACGCTCTCCCCGTCGCGGTAGTCGCGGGTGAAGCCGGCCAGCGGCCGGTCCACCGCATCCTCCGCCAAGTTGCGCAGCGGCGCCTCCGGCAATTGGCCGGATGGCGACAGGGTTTGGCCAGCCATCGTCATCCGGCCAGGCTAGTCTTGCCACACGGTGCAGCCAAACGGAAACCGCCATGCACGACCCGGCCAAGCGGCAGATCGCCTTCGTCAACATCGCCCATATCTTCACCCATTACTCCCTGCTGATCCTGGCGACCGCCGTGCTCGGCATGGTGACGCAGGCGCCGGAGGCCTTCGGGCGGGAATACGGGCCGATCCTGGCGCTCGGGACGGGGATGTTCGTGCTCTACGGCCTCGGCTCCCTGCCAATGGGCTGGCTCGCCGCGCGCTTCGGGCGGAAGGCCATGATGGCGGGCTTCTTCCTCGGCACCGGGGGCGCGATGATGCTGGCCGGCCTCGCCGACCGGCCGCTGACCCTCGGCCTGGCGCTGGCCCTGATGGGCGCCTTCGCCGCCATCTACCACCCGATCGGCACGGCCATGCTGGTCGAGGCCGCCGCCGCCTCGCCGGGTGGCCTAGTCGGGCGCGCGGTCGGCATCAACGGCGTCTTCGGCAATATCGGGGTGGCCTGCGCGCCGGTGGTGACGGCGCTGGTCGCGGCCAGGCTCGGCTGGCACTGGGCCTTCGTGCTGCCCGGGGCGCTCTGCGCGCTCGTCGGCCTCGCCTGGCTGCGCGAGCCGGCCTTCGATGCCGCCAAGGCGGCCGCCGGCGCCAAGCCCTTCCCCGAGATTCCCCGCGCCGTCGTCCGCCGTGCCGTCGCCGTGCTGCTGACCATCGCTGCCGTCTCCGGCCTCGTCTTCAACGCCTTCACCCTGCTGATCCCGAAGCTGATGGAGGAGCGGCTGGCCAATTCGCCGGACCTGCTGCCGGTGGTCGGCATGCTCGCCTTCGCCGCCACGCTCTGCGGCGGGCTGACGCAGTTCACCGTCGGGCGGATGATCGACCGGCACACGCTGAAGCGCGTCTTCCTGCCGCTGGCCCTGCTGCAGCTGCCCTGCCTGCTCGCCCTCTCCTTTGCGCAGGGGTGGTGGGTGCTGCCGCTCGCCGCGCTGATGGCCGCCTCCATCTTCGGCCAGGTGACGGTGAACGAGACCATGACGGCGCGCTACGTGGCGCCGGCGCTGCGGGTGAAGCTCTACTCCGTGCGCTTCACCATCGGCTTCCTCGGCGCCGCCGCGGCCTCGCCGCTGATCGGCTTCCTGCATGAGGCGACGGGCGGGCTGGCCGCGCCGATGCTGGTGCTGGCGGGCTTCGGCGCCGTCACCTTCCTCTGCGCCCTGCTCTTTCCCGACCGGGAGGAGGAGCTTCGGCCGGAGCTCTGGGCGCGGCCGCAGCAGCAGGCCGGGCTCGCCGCCGCCGAATAGGTTGACCGCCGCGCGCGGCGCGGCGACCCTTCCGGCATGACCATCCTTACGGGGCCCATCCTGACCGGCAAGGCGCGCCTTGCCGGGATCCTGGGCTGGCCCGTCGCCCATTCCCGCTCGCCCCGGCTGCACGGGCTCTGGCTGCGCCGCCACGGTATCGACGGCGCCTACCTGCCCCTGCCGGTGCGGCCGGAGCGCTTCGCCGAGGCGGTCCGCTCCCTCGCCGATCTCGGCTTCCGCGGCGCCAACGTCACCATCCCACACAAGGAGGCCGCCTTCGCCGTCTGCGATGCGGTCGATGCATCGGCGCATCGCGCAGGGGCGGTGAACACGCTGGTCTTCCGCGACGGGCGGATCTGTGGCTCGAACACCGACGGCTACGGCTTCCTCGCCAATCTGCGCGAAGGCGCGCCGCGCTGGCAGGCCGCGGCGGGTCCGGCGGTGATCCTCGGCGCCGGCGGCTCGGCGCGGGCCGTCGCCGCAGCGCTGCTCGATGCCGGCTGCTCGCGCGTCACCCTTGTCAACCGCAGCCCGGCGCGGGCCGAGGCGCTGGCCCGGGCGCTGGGCGGGCCCATCGCGGTGGCGGATCGTGCCCCGCTCGGGGATGCGGCGCTGCTGGTCAACACCACATCCCTCGGCATGCAGGGCCAGCCGCCGCTCGAGATCGACCTCGCCCCGCTGCCCGCGGGGGCGGTGGTCGCCGATATCGTCTATGTCCCGCGCGAGACGGGGCTGCTGGCCGCGGCGCGGGCGCGCGGCCTCGCGGCGGTCGACGGGCTCGGGATGCTGCTGCACCAGGCGCGGCCGGGCTTCGCCGCCTGGTTCGGCGCGGAGCCGGTGGTGGATGCTGAGCTGCGGGACTTCGTCGGCGGGGACATCCCCGCCACGGATGGCGGCGCAGCGCAGGCGGCATCGCCGCCGGGGAGGGAGGCGTGAATCCCCGGCGGGAGCCATGAAGATCGTCGGCCTGACCGGCAGCATCGGCATGGGCAAGTCGACGGCGGCGAACACCTTCCGCCGCCTGCGCGTCCCCGTCTTCGATGCCGATGCGGCGGTGCATGCGCTGCAGTCGCGCGGCGGCCGCGCGGTCGGGCCGATCGGCGCCGCCTTCCCCGGCACGGTCCGCGAGGCCAAGGGGGGAATGATGGTCGACCGCGAGGCGCTGCGCCGCGCCGTGCTCGGCAACGGCCCCGCGCTGACGCGGCTGGAGCGCATCGTCCATCCGCTGGTGCGCGATGCCGAGCGCCGCTTCCTCGCCGCCGCCCGGCGCCGGGCGGAGCCGCTGGTCGTGCTCGACATCCCGCTGCTCTTCGAGACGCGGGGCGAGGGGCGCTGCGACCTGGTGGTGGTGGTCTCCGCCACCGCCGCCGTGCAGCGCATCCGCGTCCTCCGCCGGCCGGGGATGACGGAGGAGCGCCTCGCCGCCATCCGCGCCCGGCAGATGCCGGACCGCGTGAAGCGCCGCCGCGCCGACCGGGTGGTCGAGACCGGCCTTTCCCGCCACTACGCCCAGCGCGCCATCCGCGCGCTGGTGCGGGAGGTGCGCGGGGGCTAGCGCGCCTCCGCTACCTGGCCCTCCTTGCCCGGCGGCACGGCAACCGGCCGGACCTCCACCGGGGCGACGCCCTGGCGCTTCATGCCGAGATGCTCCGCCGTGCGCGGGCTGAGGTCGACCACCCGGCCGCCCACATAGGGCCCGCGGTCGCGGATGGTGACGCGGGCGGTGCGCCCGGTCTCGAGGTTCTTCACCTCCGCCACCGTGCCGAGCGGCAGGGTGCGATGCGCCGCCGTGTCGGAGTTCGGGTCGAAGCGGGTGCCGCTCGCGGTCTTGCGGCCGTTGAACTCCGGCCCGTAATAGGAGGCTTGGCCGACCTGCGCGGGCGCCGGCTCCGGCGCGGCCGCCTGGGGCTCGGGGGCCGGCGGCGCCGTGGTGCAGGCGGCGAGGCCGGCCAGGATCAGGCAGGGAAGGGCGCGGAACAGGCCGGTCCGCATGGCATCGTCTCCATCGCTGTTGCAGCGGCGCTTACGCCGGGGATTCGCGCCGGTTGTGCCGCCTGGGCGCCTCGGCCGGCCGGCTCGCCGCCTCGTGTAGGGTCCTTGCCGCCCGGCGCGAGCGGGGCCGGCAGCGGCTCAATCCGGCGGCGTGGGGCGCCCATCCCCGCATCCACCGCCGCCCTCCCGCGTTGTTGCGGGGTCATGGCACCGAAGGAGGATCGCGCATGAACGGCAACGACATGCACCGCGTGGTCAGGCGCCAAGCCGAAGGCAAGCCGACCCGGGAGAGCCTGGCGGTGCTGCACCGCCGGCAACAGGCGACGCCGCCGGCCACGGCGGAGGAGATGCTCCGCCTTCGCCGGGCCGAGGCGGCGCTGCGGACCGAGCCTCGCCCCCACCCCGTGCTACGATAGGCCCGAGTCGAGGGCGGAGGCGCGGATGAGCGAGGCGGGACGGGATGCGCGGCAGCGCGCGGTGGTGCTGGATACCGAGACCACCGGCCTGGACCCGGCCACCGGCGACCGCGTCATAGAGGTGGCGGCGATCGAGCTGGTCAACCTGATGCCGACCGGCGCCACCTACCACACCCTAATCGACCCCGAGCGGGACGTGCCGCCGGAGAGCACCAAGGTCCATGGCTTCACCGCCGAGATGCTGAAGGGGCAGCCGAAATTCGCCGAGGTGGCGGAGGGGATGCTCGGCTTCATCGGCAGCTCCCCGATTATCGCCCACAACGCGCCCTTCGACTTCGGCTTCCTCGATGCGGAGCTGAAGCGCGCCGGGCACCCGCCGCTCGACCGGGGGCGCATGGTCGACAGCCTGGCGCTCGCCAAGGAGCGCTATCCGGGCATGCCCAACAACCTGGATGCGCTCTGCCGCCGCCTCGGCATCGATAATTCGATGCGCACCAGCCACAACGCCCTGCTCGACGTGAAGCTGCTGGCCCAGGTTTATCTGGAGCTGATGGGCGGCCGCCAGCCGGGCTTCGTCCTGGCGCTGAACATCGGCGGCGGCACGCGGGCGCTGGAGGGGCTGAGCCGCCCCCGCACCCCGCGCCTCGTCGCCCCCAGCGAGGCGGAGCTGGCGGCGCATGCGGAGTTCCTGAAGAAGCTGAAGGAGCCGCTCTGGCTGCAACCGCCTTTCGCCGCCGGAACCGCCTGACGCCTCGCGCCTTCTCCCGGCTTCACCAAAGCGCCGGAGAAGCCGCCATGCCCCGCATCCCGAACGCCGTCACCGTCATCACCGGCGCCTCCTCCGGCATCGGCAAGGCAACGGCCCTCGCCTTCGCCCGCGAGGGGGCGCGGCTGGTGCTGGCCGCCCGCCGCCCGGAGGCGTTGGAGGAGGCGGCGCGCGAATGCCGCAGCCTCGGCGCCGAGGTCATCGCCGTGCCGACCGATGTCTCGGACGGCGCGCAGGTGGAGGCGCTGGCCCGCGCCGCGATCGATGCCTTCGGCCGCATCGATGTCTGGTTCAACAATGTCGGCACCGGCGTCTTCGGCCCCTATTGGGAGGCCTCGGCCGAGCTGCAGCGCAAGGTCGTCGAGATCAACCTGATCGGCACCATGCAGGGCAGCTCCGCCGCGCTTCCACATTTCCTCCGCCAGGGCGGCGGCGTGCTGGTCAACATGTGCTCCATGGGCGGCTGGTCGCCGACGCCCTTCGCCGCCTCCTACGCCGCCAGCAAATTCGGCATCCGCGGCTTCAGCGCGAGCCTCCGGCAGGAGCTGACCGGGCATCCGCGCATCCATGTCTGCGCCGTCTTCCCCGCGCTGGTGGATACGCCCGGCCTCGACCGCGCCGCCAATGTCTCCGGCCGGCGGCTGGAGCCGAAGGCGCTCTATCTGACGCCGGAGGCGGTGGCGGAGGTGGTGCTGGCCCTGGTCCGCCGGCCGCGGGCCGAGGTCTCGGTCGGCTGGCAGGCCTCGGCGGCGCGGGTCGCCTATGGGCTGGCGCCCGGCCTGACCGAGACGGTGGCGGGGGCGGCGATCCGCACCGCGCTCCGCAGCGCCGGCCGCGTGCCGCGCAGCGAGGGCGCCGTCGCCCGGCCGATCGCGGCCGGCACCAGCCCGCGCAGCGGCAAGCCCGTCCCCCATGCCCGCGGCCCCAATCTCGGCACCCTCGCCCTCGGCGGCCTCGGCCTGCTGCTGGGCGCGGAATTGTTGACCGGGGCCATGACGCGGCGCGGTTAGCTGGCTAGGCTTCCCCCGGTTCAGGAACGGGAGGAAGAACATGGCCCAGCTCGAGGGCAAGGTCGCGCTCGTCACTGGCGCGGCGGTCGGCATTGGCGCCGCCTGCGCGGCGACCCTGGCGCGGAAGGGGGCGAAGGTGCTCCTCACCGATCTCGACGATGCCCGCGGCGAGGCCATGGCGGGCCGCATCCGCGAGGCGGGCGGCGAGGCGCACTACCTCCACCAGGACGTCGCCGACGAGGCCCGCTGGCCCGAGGTGGTGAAGGAGGCGGAGACGCGCTTCGGCCGGCTTGACGTGCTGGTGGCCAATGCCGGCATTGCCATCCTGAAGCCGATCCTCGACATGTCGCTCGAGGAGTGGCGGCGGCAGATGGCGGTCAATGTCGACGGCGTGTTCCTCTCGGTGAAGCACGCCGTCCCGGCGATGCGGCGCGCCGGCGGCGGGTCCATCATCCTGCTCTCCTCGGTCGCCGGCATCCGCGGCTCGGCGGGGCTTGCGGGCTATTCGGCGACGAAGGGCGCCGTGAGGCTCTTCGCCAAGTCGGTCGCGCTCGAATATGCGCGGGACAACATCCGCTGCAACAGCGTCCATCCCGGTATCATAGACACCGAGATCTGGGACAAGATGCCGATCGGTCCCGGTGGGCGGAACGCGCCGCTCGATCCGCGCGCCATCGCCGCCGCCAGCGTGCCGACGGGCAAGCTCGGCACGCCGCAAGACATCGCCAACGGCGTGCTCTTCCTGGCCTCCGACCAGTCGAGCTATGTCAACGGCTCCGAGCTGGTGATCGACTCAGGCCAGACTGCGGGCCGCGTCGGCAGCCTCAAGCCGGAGTAGGGAAAGGCCGCCCCTTCGCCATGAAGCTCTTCGACATACCGGGTATCTGGTGGCTGCTGGCGAAGACCCTGGCGGCCGCCATCCTCGGCGCCACCTTGTTCGGCGCCGCGGTGTCGAGCATGGCGATGCTGGACCCCGGCACCGACGGGCGGGGCCTCGCCGCCGGCGCCCGCGCGGCGGCCATCGGCGCCCCGGTCCTGCTGGTGCTTGGCCTGGGCTGGATCGTGGTCCGCGCCCGCGCCCTCCACCGCCGGACTACCCCGCCGCAATCTCCCTGAGCCGTCCGACGCCCTCCGCCACCGCCGCCTGCAGCAGCCAGGCATCCCCGCCCCAGGCGAGCAGGCGGAAGCCGTCCTGCCAGGCGCGCTCCGCCTCCGCCGCGCCGGTCACCAGCCGGCCGAGCCCCTTTTTGTGCGTCCGGGCCGCGGCGCAGATGCGCCGTGTCGCCTCGCGGAAGGCCGGGTGGTCGAACTCGCCCGGGATGCCGAGCGAAGCCGAGAGGTCGAAATGCCCGACCCAGAGCGCATCGACGCCATCGAGCGCGGCGATTGCCTCCGCCTGCTCCACCCCCTCCGCCGTCTCGATCATCAGCACCAGCACGGTGCGCTCATTGGCCGCCGCCAGCTTCGCCGCCGCAGGCCCGCCGCGGTAGTTGTCGTGCGCGATCTGCAAGGCGACGCCGCGGCGCCCTTGCGGCGGGTATTTCAGCGCGGCGACGGCGGCCCGCGCCACCTCCAGGCTGCCGACCAGGGGCAGCATCACCCCCTCCGCCCCGACATCGGCGATGCGGGCGATGTCGTGGGCCTCCCGCGAGGGCACCCGCACCAGGGTCGGGATGCCGCCTGCCTCCAGATAGCGCAGCGCCGACTTCACCGTCTCGGTCGAGAAGCCGCTATGCTCCATGTCGAGGAAGGCGAAGTCGCAACCGGCCCCGGCCAGGATATGGCCGATCCCCGGCGTGACGAACTCCACCAGGAAGGTTCCCGTGGCGAGACGGCCCGAGCGGACCAGGCTTTTCAGGCTCTGCGGCATGGACTTCTCCCCCCGGTTTGCCCAGATGAGGGCGTCGTGGCTAACTGACATTTCAGCCCTTGGGGGAAACCGCGTCCATGCCTGAAGCACCGTTGCCGCTGGCCCAGGAGAGGCCCGACAGGCCGGTGGGTTACTCGCCCCCGGTCGGCGACGAGATGAAGACCACCACCTGCTACATGTGCGCCTGCCGCTGCGGCATCCGCGTCCACCTGAAGGACGGCCGCATCCGCTACATCGAGGGCAATCCGGACCATCCGGTCAACAAGGGCGTGCTCTGCGGCAAGGGCAGCGCCGGCATCATGACGCAGTACTCCCCGGCTAGGCTGCGGGCGCCGCTGAAGCGCATCGGCCCGCGCGGCTCGGGCGAGTTCGCCGAGATCTCCTGGGAGGAAGCGCTCGAGACCGCGACCGGCTGGCTGCGCCATGTGCGCGAGACCGACCCGCGCCGCCTCGCCTTCTTCACCGGCCGCGACCAGTCGCAGAGCCTCACGGGCTTCTGGGCCGCGCAGTTCGGCACGCCGAACTTTGCCGCGCATGGCGGCTTCTGCTCGGTGAACATGGCGGCGGCCGGGCTTTACTCCGTCGGCGGTAGCTTCTGGGAATTCGGCGAGCCGGACTGGGACCGGGCGAAGTACTTCCTGATGTTCGGCGTGGCCGAGGACCATGACAGCAACCCGATCAAGATCGGCCTCGCCCGGCTGAAGGGCAGGGGGGCGAAGTTCATCTCCGTCAACCCGGTCCGCACCGGCTATTCTGCCATCGCCGATGAGTGGGTCGGGCTGCGGCCGGGCACCGACGGGCTCTTCATCCTGGCGCTGGCGCATGAGCTGCTACGCACGGACAGCATCGATCTCGACTTCCTCGCCCGCTACACCAACGCCTCCTGGCTCGTGGTCCGCAACCCGGGCGGCGAGGATGACGGGCTCTTCGCCCGCGACGAGAACGGCAAGCCGCTGGCCTGGGACCGCGAGCGCGGCGCCATCGACGCCTCGGTGGCCGACCTCTCCGCCGTGATGGTGGGCGAGTTCACCCTGCCCGACGGGCGCCGCGCCCAGCCCGTCTTCCACCTGATGGCCGAGCGCTACCTGGCGCCGGACTACGCGCCGGAGGCGGTGGCCGAGCGCTGCGGCATCGACGCCTCGCGCATCCGCCGCATCGCTGCCGACATCGCCGATGTCGCCTTCAACCAGGCGATCACGCTGGACCAGCCCTGGACCGATGTCTGGGGCCGCCGGCACGAGACGATGATCGGTCGCCCCGTCGCCTTCCATGCGATGCGCGGCATCAGCGCGCATAGCAACGGCTTCCATACCTGCCGTGCGCTGCACCTGCTGCAGATGCTGCTCGGCGCCGTCGATACGCCGGGCTCCTGGCGCTACAAGTCGCCCTTCCCGCGGCCGATCCCGCCGGGCCCCGGCCCGGCCGGCAAGGGTGCCAAGCCGAATACGCCGCTCGCCGGCAACATCCTCTCCTTCCCGCACGGGCCGGACGACCTGCTCGTCGATGACGACGGCAACCCGATCCGCATCGACAAGGCCTTCTCCTGGGACGCGCCGCTCTCGCTGCACGGGATGATGCACACCGTCATCGGCAATGCCGGCGCGGGCGACCCGTACAAGATCGACACGCTCTTCATGTTCATGGCCAACATGGCCTGGAACAGCGCGATGAACCCGGGCGAGGTCATCCGCATCCTCACCGAGACGCAGCCGGATGGCAGCTACACCATCCCGCATGTCATCTACTCGGACGCCTATTTCTCCGAGACGGTGCCCTATGCCGACCTGATCCTGCCCGACACGACCTATCTCGAGCGCTGGGACTGCATCTCCATCCTCGACCGGCCGATCGGCAGCGCGCATGGCGCGGGCGATGCCATCCGCCAGCCCGTCATCAAGCCGGACCGCGACGTGCGCCCCTTCCAGGACGTGCTGATCGAGCTCGGCGCGCGGCTCGGCCTGCCGGCCTTTACCAGGCCGGACGGCTCGCCAAAATTCAAGGACTACCCCGACTACATCACCAACCATGAGCGGATGCCGGGCGTCGGCCCGCTCGCCGGCTTCCGCGGGCTCGACGGCGGCAAGAAGGGCGTCGGCGAGCCGAACCCGAACCAGCTCCAGCGCTACATCGAGAATGGCTGCTTCTGGCGCGACCACCTGCCGCCGGAGCAGGGCTTCTACAAGCACGCCAACAAGGCCTATCTCGAGCAGTCGAAGGCGATGGGGCTGATGGGCAAGTCGGAGCAGATCGTGCTCCAACTCTGGTCCGAGCCCCTGCAGAAATTCCGCCTCGCCGCCGAGGGCCATGGCGCCAAGCAGCCGCCGGACCGCCTCCGCGAGCGCATCCGCACCTATTGCGACCCGCTGCCCTTCTGGTACCCGGCGCTCGAGCATGAGGGCCAGGATCTCGGCCGCTTCGACCTCTCCGCCATCACCCAGCGGCCGATGGCGATGTACCATTCCTGGGGCTCGATGAATGCTTGGCTGCGGCAGATCATCGGCGCCAACAAGCTCTACATGGCTCGCAGCCGGGCCGCCGCTCTCGGCCTCGTCCAGGATGACTGGGTCTGGGTGGAGAGCCGCGCCGGGCGGCTGAAATGCCAGGTCTCGCTGATGGAGGGCGTGAACCTCGACACGGTCTGGACCTGGAATGCCATCGGCAAGCGCGCCGGCGCCTGGAACCTCGACGAGGGCAGCCCGGAATCGACACGCGGCTTCCTGCTCAACCATGTCATCAGCGAGTGGCTGCCGGCCCAGGGCGGCTTCCGCCAGGCGAATGCCGACCCGGTGACGGGCCAGGCCGCCTGGTACGACCTCCGCGTCTCGGTGGCGAAATGCGCGCCGGGCGAGGAGGAGATCACCAGCCCGCACCCGGCCGCACCCGCCTTGCCGCCGCACATGCCGGCCCGTCCCGACATCCTCCGCTATTCGACGAAGGCAACGCCGTGACCTGCCTGCCCGAGATCACCCCAGGCCAGAAGAAGCTTGGCCTCGTCATCGACCTCGACACCTGCGTCGGCTGCCAGGCCTGCGCCACCAACTGCAAGGAGTGGAACGCCTCCGGCCATAGCGGCCCGCTGCCGGATTCGAAGCCCTACTCGGCCGGCGCCGAGGGCGTCTGGTTCAACCGCGTCCACAGCTACGAGGCGGGCGAGGGGGAGCGGGGGCGCACCGTCAACTTCCCCCGCAGTTGCCTCCATTGCGAGACGCCGGACTGCGTCACCGTCTGCCCGACCGGTGCCTCCTACAAGCGCATCGAGGACGGCATCGTCCTCGTCGACCACGACCTCTGCATTGGCTGCGGCCTTTGCGCCTGGGCCTGCCCCTATGGCGCGCGCGAGATGGACGAGGATGAGGGGGTGATGAAGAAGTGCACCCTCTGCATCGACCGAATCTACAACACCAACATCCCCGAGGCGCAGCGCCAGCCCGCCTGCGTGCTGACCTGCCCGACCAGCGCCCGGCATTTCGGCGACCTGGGCGACCCGGAGAGCGAGGTCAGCAAGCTCGTCGCCGAGCGCGGCGGCCAGCCGCTGATGCCGGAGCTCGGCTACAACCCGGTCAACAGCTACCTGCCACCGCGCAACCGCAGCAGTGCCGCCGCGGCGCCGGAGGAGGCCGCGCCGACGCCGATGGACATCAAGAACCCGCTGCTGCGCTGGATGGACAAGGTCCTCACCCGCGACCCGATGGCCGGAGCACCGCAGGCGCGCAGGGCTGAATCGGGAAGTCAGGCATGAACCCGGCGCCGTCCATTGTCTTCTTCACCACCGCCTCCGGCGCCGGCTACGGGCTGCTCTTCTGGCTTGGCCTGCTGCGCCCGCTCGGCCTCGTCTCCGGCCAGGGGCTGGTCGCCCTGGCGCTCGCGCTCCTGCTGATCACCGCCGGCCTGCTCTCCTCGACGCTGCATCTCGGCAACCCGCAGCGTGTCTGGCGCGCCGTCTCGCAGTGGCGCTCCTCCTGGCTGTCGCGCGAGGGCGTGGCGGCGATCCTCACCTACATCCCGGCGCTGCTGCTCGGCCTCGCCTTCTGGATCGATGCCCCGGCGCTTGCCCTCGTCGCCGGCTTGCTGGCCGCGGCCGGGGCCGCAGCGACGGTCTATTGCACGGGGATGATCTACGCCTCGCTGAAGCCGATCCGCCAGTGGCACCACCCGCTCGTGGTGCCCGGCTATCTGGCGCTTTCCGCCTTCAGCGGCGCGGTGCTGCTGGCGATGTTGGCCGCCTTCGCCGGCAGTGGCTGGGTCCCGGCGCTGCTCGCCGTGCTGACGGGCGCCGGCGCGCTCGTGCTGAAGCGCGCCTATTGGCAGGCGATCGACAGCGCCCCGCCCATCGCCACCATCGAGAGCGCGACGACGCTCGGCTTCATCGGCAAGGTCCGCCAGCTCGACCCGCCGCATACCGAGCAGAACTACCTGCTGCGCGAGATGGGCTTCCGCATCGCCCGCAAGCACGCGGCGAAGCTTCGCCTCATCACGCAGGGCGCGGGCTTCGCCCTGCCGGTGCTGCTGGCCCTCCTGGCGGTCCTGCTCGGCGGTACGCCGGCCACGCTGGCGCTGACCCTCGGCGCCATCCTCGCCATCGGCGGGCTGCTGATCGAGCGCTGGCTGATGTTCGCCGAGGCGACCCATACCGTGATGCTGTACTACCGGGGTTAGCACGCCCCTTGCATGCCGGCCCATTGATCCGCCACGCTGCGGACCAGGGACGGCACAAGGGAGACAAGTGATGCGACGGAGCGCGCGTTGGGCCATCGCGGCCATGGCCTTGACCATGCCGGCAAGGGCCGCCGACATCACCATCGCGGTGGGCGGTGCCTTCACCTCGATGGACCCGCATTTCTTCGACCTTTCGCCGAATCATGCGCTCACCTGGCATGTCTTCGACCGGCTGGTGCACCCGGATGCCGACCAGCGCCCGGTGCCCGGCCTCGCCACCTCCTGGCGCGTGGTCGACGAGCGCACCTGGGAGTTCAAGCTGCGCGAGGGCGTCCGCTGGCAGGACGGCACGCCCTTCACCGCGGACGACGTGGTCTACACCTTCGCGCGCGCGCCGAACGTGCCGAACAGCCCGACCTCCATGGGCCAATACATCCGCCCGGTGACACGGCTCGAGGTGGTCGACCCCTTCACCATCCGCATGCATACGGCCGAGCCCATCCCGCTCATCCCGCAGATGATGATGTCCTTCTCGATCATCGGCCGGAAGCAGGGCGAGGGGATGAGCACCGCCGACTACAACAGCGGCAAGGCTGCGATTGGCACCGGCCCCTACCGCCTCGTCTCGCTCGCGCTCGGCGACCGCGCCGTCTTCGCCCGCAACCCGGACTACTGGGGCCGGGCCCAGCCCTGGGACCGCGTCACCTACCGGATGATCACCAATGACAGCGCCCGCGTCGCCGCGCTGCAATCGGGCGATGTGGACGCCATCGACACCGTCCCCACGCGGGACGTCGCCCGCATCTCGCGCGACAACCGCCTCACCGTCGCCTCCCGCCCCGGCCTGCGTCTGATCTACCTCTATGTCGATGCCAACCGGCCCGTCTCGCCGCTGGTGACCGACCGCGACGGCAAGCCGATCCCCAACCCGATGCGCGACGTGCGGGTGCGCCAGGCGCTCTCCGTCGCCATCAACCGGGAGGGCATCCAGCGCCAGATCATGGAGGGCTATTCGAAGCCCACCGGCCAGGCGATGCCGGAGGGCGGCATGGGCTACGACCCTGGAATCCCCGTCCCTGCCTACGAGCCGGACAGGGCGAAGCGCCTGCTGGCCGAGGCCGGCTATGCGGACGGCTTCAACATCACCCTGAGCGGCCCGAACGACCGCTACGTGAATGACGACGCCATTGCCCAGGCTATCGCCCAGATGTGGGCCCGCATCGGCGTCCGCACCCAGGTGGCGACTGCCCCGGCCAGCGTCTTCTTCACCGCCGGCGGCGTGCGCGACGAGCACAGCATCGCGCTGACCGGCTGGAGCACCTCGACCGGCGAGCCGGACACGCATCTCTCGCTGATGCTGGCGACGCCGGAGCCGGAGCGCGGCCGCGGCACCCGCCTCCGCCCGAGCCACTACAGCAACCCCTCGCTCGACCGCCTGGTCGACCGCGCGCTGACGACCATCGACCAGGAAGCCCGCGAGAAGCTCTATTTCGAGGCCATCCGCATCGGCTTCCAGCAGGAACTGGCGGTGATCCCGATCCACCACCAGGTCAATATCTGGGCGATGCGCAAGGGCATCAGCTACACGCCGCAGCTCTCCGAGCAGACGCGGGCGATGGAATTCTCGCCAGCCCGCTGAGCTACTTCAACAGGCTGAGGCCGCTGAGCAGCCCGCGCAGCGCCTCGAGCCCCGGCCCCGCCGCCTCGCTGTGCAGCGGCCGTCCCTCGGCATTGCCCCGCGCCATGCCGAAGCGGCCGCGGTCCTGCGCCAGCTCCTCGGCGGAGAGCCGCCCGTCGCCGTCATAGTCGAGGCTCTCGACCGTGAGCTGCGCCGCGAGCTGCCCGGCCAGCGCCCCGGCCGCGACGGCGCCGGCGAGCTTGTCGCCCGTCACCCCCTCCTGCACCGCGACCAGCCAGGCGGCGCCGCGGGCGAGCCGCGCCAGCTCCGCCCGCGCCAGCCGGCTATCGCCCGAGACATCGGCCTGCTTCACCACGGCGGCGAAGCAGGCCGCGCCATCCGCCCCGCCGCAGGCCGCCTCGACATGCTCGAGCGCCGCCATCACCGCGACGCCCTCGCCATGCAGCAGCGCCACCTCCGGCGGCACCGTGCCGCAGCGGTGCCAGCGGGCGAGGGGGGCATCGCCCGGCAGCCGGTCCTCGCGCGCCTTGGCATCCGGCTCGGCCGTCTCCAGCGCATCGCCGGCGGCGCGCAGCATCAGCCGCGGCGCCTGGGCCCCGCGCCCGGTGCCGATCAGCCAGCCCTCCTGCTGCCGCATCGCCTGGAAGCGGAGCAGCCTCCCGGCCCCGTCGCGCGGCACCCGCGCCGCGGCGCGATGGGTGAGGTGGAGCAGCGCATCCGGCCGGGCGCAGTCGCCCTGGAACCAGGCGCCCTGCAGCGCCTCCGGCACAGGCTGCGCGGCGGCGAGGCCGGGCGCCAGCAGGAGGGCGAGGAGAAGCAGGCGCCTCATTGCAGCACCACCTCGCGCCCGGCGCAGAGATCGGTGCCGGGCAGGGCGAGCTCCCGCCCGTCGCGGAACACCGCCACCAGGTCCGCTTGGCAGTCGTCCGGCCCGCCGGGCGGGGCGAAGTCCATCGCCTCCCCGGCGCCGAGCACGGTATGGCCGAGCCGGTCCTCGCCGCGCTTGCTGCCCGGCGGGTCGGCATAAAGCTCCACCACCGGCAGGCCGCCGGCATTGCGCAGGCGGATGCTGCCCGGCTGCGGATCCTTCGCCGCCGGCGCGGGCGCGGTCAGCTCATCCACCGTCCAGCCCGGGCGGAGCGCGATGGTGCCGAGCGCGCAGACATCGATGTCGCGCCGCTCCTCCGCCGCGTCATTGTCGAAGACGATGCGGAGGTCGGCCTGGCAGCCGCCCTCCAGCGTCACCGTCTGGCGCCCGCCCGGGGCGATGACCTGGTCGCCGAGGGCATCCTCGCCCCAGTCGTCCTCGTCGGCGGGCGAGAGATAGGCCTCGCGCACCGTGCGGCTGAAGCCGTTCACCAGCGTCAACCGCCGTGCACCGCCCTCGGCGATCACCGGCATGCCGAAGCCGGCCGTCCGCTGCGTGCAGAGGTCGAGGCCGCGCTGCACCTCCTCCCGGTTGTCCTCGAAGACGGCGCGCAGGTCGAAGCGGCATTCCCGCCCCCGCAGGCGGAGGCGGAATTCGCCGCGCGGCTCCACAGTCTCGGCGCCCAGCCGGTCGGCGCCCCAGCCCTCGCGCCCATCGGCGCGGGCGTAGAGCTCACGCAGCACCCGGCGGCCGCGATTGGCCACCGTCACCTCCCGCATCGGGATGCTGGCATCGCCGAAGGCGAGGCGCGGAGTGCGGCAGATGTCCTGCCGCTCGCGCACCTCCTCCTCGTCATTGTCATAGACGGCGCGTACGTCGAAGCTGCAGGCCGTGGTGTTGCGCAGGCGGAGGCGGAACTCCTCGCCGGCCGCGACGGTGCCGCTGCCGAGCCGGTCGGCGCCCCAGTCCCGCGCCCGGCCGGGGCGGTTGCCGGTGGGCGCCAGGTAGAGTTCGCGCAGGGCCCGGTCGGACTGGTTGGCCACGGTCACGTCGCGCGCCGGCCCGGTATCGGCGAAGGCGATGCGCGGGTTGCGGCAGATGTCGGCGCGCCGGCGCATCTCGTCGCCGCCTTCGAAGACGGCGCGCGCCTCGATGCTGCACTCCCGCATGCGGCCGAGCGGCACGCGCAGCGTCGCCCGCGGCGGCAGCACGCCGCTGCCGAGGCGGTCCGCCCCATCCTCGCCGCCGGGGCGGAAGAGGTAGAGCTCCATCATCATGCGGTCCGTGTCGTTGGCGACCACGGCCTCGCGCTGCGCGGGGGGCGTTGGCTGGGCGAGGGCCGGCCCGGCGAGGGCCAGCAGGGCCGCGAGGAGGAGGGGCCGCATCGGGACTCCGGCATCGGTTCGGCGGGACAGTGCCGCCCTGCCACCCGCGGTTGCAAGCCCGGCGCCGATCACGGTCGGTAGGAAGTTCGTCAGCGCCGGTCCGCCGCCTCCTGCCCGTAGCCGCGGCCGTAGCGCCGCTCCAGCCGGCGCTGCACCACCTCCCAGAGCGTGGTGAGGACGAGGTAGTAGAGCGCCGCGACCGCGAAGAGCTCGAGCACGAGGAAGCGCTCCTGGATCAGGATCTGCGTCCGCCGAAGCAGCTCGTCGACCGAGATGACGCTGGCGACGGAGGTGGTCTTCAGCAGCCCGTTCACGCTGTTGCCGAGCGGCGGGATGACGAGGCGCAGCGCCTGCGGCCAGGTCACCAGCCGGAACACCTGCCGCCGGTGCAGCCCGAGCGCCAGCGCCGCCTCCCGCTGCCCCTTCGGCACGGAGAGGATGCCGGCGCGGAGGATCTCGGCGAGATAGGCCGCCTCGTTGAGCGAGAGGCCGAGCAGCGCCGCCTCCCAGACCGAGAAGCGCAGGCCGAGGAGCGGCAGCCCGGTATAGATGACGAGCAGCTGCACCAGCAGCGGCGTGCCGCGGAAGATCCAGCAGTAGAACTGCGCGATGCCCCTGAGGACCCGGCTGGAGGCCAGCCGCATGACGGCGATGCCGAGCCCGATCAACAGCCCGCAGAACAGCGAGGCCGCGGTGAGCGCGACGGAGATCGCCGCGCCCTCGAGCAGATAGGCATTGAAGAGGTAGTCGAGGAACCCGTCCCAGCGCCAGGCCGTCACGTCACGCGGGACCGACCACCTCGAAGGCGCCCTCGTATTCCTTGACGCCGTAGCGGTCGAACAGCGCCTTGAGCGACCCGTCGGCCCGCATCTCCGTCAGCACGCCGGCAACGGCGGTGGCCAGCGTCTTGCTGCGGAAGCCGAAATTGATCGGCGTGCCGTAGAGCCCGCTGATGGCGCGGGTGAAGTCGCCGCGCTCCTCGTATTCCTTGCCGGTGCTGTCGATGGAGATCGCCGCGTCGAGCTGCCCGACCCGCAGCGCCTGGAAGGAGACGGCGAAATTGTCGAAGGGCCGGATGGTGATCGGCTTCAGGCCCTTCTCCTCCAGCGCCTTGGCGATGTCCTGGGTGCGGCGGAACTCGAAGCCGCCCTGCTCCACGCCGACCGTCAGCCCCGCCATGTCCTCGATGCGGGCGACCTTCCGGGGGTTGCCGCGCGGCACGCTGACGCTGATCGCCTGCTCCTCGTAGCGGACGAGGTACATGAGCTTGGCGCGTTCCTCCGTGTAGAACATGCCCGTGTTGATCATGTCCCAGCGCCGCGCCGCGAGGCCCGGGATCATCGCGGCGAATTCGACGCGCACATGCTCGACGCCGAGGCAGAGCCGCTTCGCGATCTCCGCCCCCAGCTCCACCCGCATGCCGACGAGCTGGCCCTGGCTGTTGACGAATTGCATCGGCGGCAGCGTCGGGTTGGTGGAGAGGGTGAGCGTCCGCGCCTTCACCAGCTCGCCATCGGCGACTTTCGGCGCGCAGCTCTGCCCAGAAGCAGGTTGGCCGAAGGCAGGCAGGCTGACGGCGGCGCAGGCGGCGCCGAGCAGGGAACGGCGAAGCATCAGGGCACTCCTATTCCGCGGCCGCACGGGCGGCCGGCATCGCGCCCATCGCTTGCAAGATCGAGGCCAGGACCGGAACGTCCCGCTCCGGCAGCGGCAGGCGCGGCGGGCGCGGGTCGCCCATCTCCATCCCCATCAGCCGGAAGCCCGCCTTGGTGCCGGAGACGTAGCGCGGCCCGCCGACCCGGGGCAGCAGCGGCGCCAGCTTGCGGTAGAGCGGCAGCGCCTTGTCCCGGTCCGCCTCGAAGGCCGCGGCGGCGAACATGTCGCGCGACAGGCGGGGAACGAGGTTGCTGCACACCGCGACCCAGCCGATGGCGCCGAGCCAGGCGCTCTCATAGCCGAGCACACCCGCAAAAACCTCCATCCGGTCGCCGCAAAGCGCGATGATGTCGCGCACCCGCGTCACCTCCAGCGTGCTCTCCTTGACGTAGCGGCAGTTGGGGATGGTCGAGAGCCGGGCGAGCGTCGCGGGCAGCAGGTCGACATTCGCCGTCGCCGGGTTGTTGTAGACCATGATGGGGATGCCGATCGCATCGGCGACGGTCTTGTAGTGGTGGAAGAGCTCGTCCTCCGTCGGCACCGCGTAGAAGGGCGGGATGATCATCACCCCATCCGCGCCGAGCGCCTCCGCCTCGCGCGACAGCGCCACCACCTCCCGCGTGTCCTCGGCGCCGGTGCCGACCAGCACCGGCACGCGGCCAGCCGCCGTCTGCACCACCGTCTCGGTGATCGCCGTCCGCTCCTCGCGGCTCACGCTCAGGAACTCGCCGGTGGAGCCGAGCGGGATCAGCCCGTCGATCCCCTCGGCGATCTGGAATTCCACCAGCCGCTCCAGCGCCTTGAGGTCGACGGCCGTGCCATCGGCGGTGAACGGGGTGATGAGGACCGTGTAGGTCCCACGGAACGGCCCGGCCATGCTGCTTGCCCCCTCGATCCTGCATGCGATGATGCCGGACTGAACAGGAACTGGCCCGAGCCGGCAAGCGCATGCGCCTCACCCATCCCGATATCCGGCCTGCCGCCGCGCCCATTCGCATCACCTTCGATGGCGAGGCGCTCGAGGCGCTGCCGGGCGAGACCATCGCCGCCACCCTCTCCGCCGCCGGCATCCTTGCCTACCGGGAGACGCCGAGCGGAGCCCCGCGCGGCCTCCATTGCGGCATGGGCGCCTGCTTCGATTGCTTGGTGACGGTGGACGGCAGGCCGGGCCAACGCGCCTGCCTGACCAAAGTGCAGGATGGCATGGCAGTGGGCGGCGCGCCGCCCGCCGCACCCGCACCGCTTGCCGCCGCGCCCGAAGCGATCCCGGAGCGGGAGTGCGACGTGCTGGTCATCGGCGCCGGCCCCGCCGGCCTCTCCGCCGCCCGCGCCGCCGCCGAGGCCGGCGCCCGCGTCCTGGTATTGGATGAGCGCGGCGAAGCCGGCGGCCAGTACCTAAAGCCGCTCGCCGTCTCGCACAGCCATGCCGCGCCCGATGCCCAATTCCGCAAGGGCGAGACGCTGCGCGCCCTCGCCCAGGCCGCCGGCGCCGAGATCCTGACCGGCGCCACCGTCTGGGGCGGCTTCGCCCCGGACGAGATCGGCGCGCTGGTCGACGGCGCCGCCGTCACCTTCCGCCCGCGGCGCCTGATCCTCGCTGCCGGCGCGCATGAGCGCCCCGTGCCCGTCCCCGGCTGGACCCTGCCCGGCGTGATGACCACCGGCGGGATGCAGACCCTGGCGCGGGCCAACCGCGTCTCCCCCGGGCGGCGGATCGTCATCGCCGGCAACGGCCCGCTGAACCTGCAGCTCGCCTGCGAATTGCTGGACGGCGGGGCGGAGGTCGTGGCCGTCGCCGAGGCCGCCCCGCGTCCCGGCCTCTCCCAGTGGCGCGACGCCGCTCGCATCCTCCGCGCCTCGCCCGACCTCGCCTGGGACGGGCTCCGCTACCTCCGGCGCCTGCGCCGGGCCGGTGTGCCCGTGCTCTGGGGCTCCACCATCCTCGCCTGCGAGGGCGAAGGGCGCTTTGCCGCTCTCCACCTGCGGACGCCCGAGGGCGAGCGCCGCATCGAGGCCGATGCCTGCGCCCTCAACCTAGGCTTCCAGCCGGAAACCGGCCTCGCCCGCGCGCTCGGCGCCGAGCACCGCTTCACCGGCGAGCGGCTGGAGACGGTGACGGCGGAGGATGGGCGCACCTCCCTCGCACCGGTCTTCGCAGTCGGCGACGGGGCGGCGATCGGCGGGGCCCGCATCGCGCTGGCCCGCGGGCGCCTTGCCGGGCTGGCCGCCGCCGCCGATCTCGGCCTCTCCGCCGCCGATGCCGCGCCGGCGCGGGCGGCGCTGCGCCGGGCGCTCGCCTTCCAGGCCGGGCTCTGGCGCCTCTTCGCCGCCCCGCCCCACGACATCGCCGCGCTGCCGGACGAGACCATCCTCTGCCGCTGCGAGGAGGTAACGGCCGGCCGCCTCCGCGCCGAGCAGGCCGCCGGCTTCCGCTCATTGGCCGGGCTGAAGAAGGCGACGCGCGCCGGCATGGGCCGCTGCCAGGGGCGCATGTGCTCCACCTCCGTCGCCCGGCTCTGCGGCGTCGCCGAGGAGGCCGGCTTTGCCGCCCCGCGCGCCCCGGTGAAGCCCGTCCCCGCCGCCGCGCTGATGCTGGAACTGCCCGAGGGCGGCGACTGGCCCAGCTTCCCGCTGCCGCATTACAATCAGTGGACCGCCCGCCCCGCCGCGCCGCTGGCCGAGGCCTGCGACGTGCTGGTGATCGGCGGCGGCGCCCTCGGCCTCTCGACGGCGATGTACCTCGCCCGCGAGGGCACGGACGTGCTGCTGGTGGAGCGCGGCGAGGCCGGCATGGCCGCCAGCACCGCCAATGCCGGCAGTCTCCATGTCCAGCTCCTCACCTATGACTTCGACGGCGAGCAGGAGACCGGCCCGGCGCTCGACCGCCTGCCGCTCGGCCCGCGAAGCATCGCCCTCTGGCGCGAGATCGCCGAGGCGGCGGGGGAGGGGCTTGGCATCCGCACCGAGGGCGGGCTGATGCTGGCCGAGACGGAGGAGCAGTTCCGCTGGCTCCGCGCCAAGGTCGGGGCCGAGCGGGCGCGGGGGATCGAGAGCCACCTGCTCGGCGCCAATGAGCTGATGAGCCTCGCCCCCTATCTCGGCCCGCATTTCATCGGCGCCGGCTTCGCCCCGGGCGAGGGGCAGATCGACCCCCTGCGCGGCACCCTCGCCCTCCGCCGCCTGGCCGCTACGGCCGGCGCCCGGCTGCGGGAGGGGGTGGAGGTGCAGGCCATCGCCCGCGAGGGGGGCGGCTTCGCCGTGCAGGCGGCAGGCGGCGCCATCCGCGCCGGGCGGGTGGTGAATTGCGCCGGCGCCCATGCCGGGCGGATCGCCGCCATGCTCGGCCTCGCCCTTCCGGTGATCGGCTCCGTCCAGCAGGTGATCGCCACCGAGGGCGTGGCGCCGGTGATGCGCCATCTCGTCGCCCATGCCGGGCGGCATCTCTCGCTGAAGCAGGGGGATGGCGGCCATGTGCTGGTCGGCGGCGGCTGGCCCGGCCTGCTCGACGGCCGCGGCGCCCCGCGCAACCTGCGCCGCTCCATCGAGGGCAATCTCTGGGTCGCCGGCCGCGTCCTGCCGGGCTTGGCTGGCATGCAAGCCATCCGCGCCTGGACCGGCCTCGCGGTGGAGGTCGACCGCGCGCCCCTGCTGGGCGAGGTGCCCGGGGTGCCCGGCCTCTTCCATGCCGTCACCAGCAACGGCTACACCCTGGCCCCCATTGCCGGCAAGATGACGGCCGATGCGGTGCTCGGCCGCGGCGAGGTCCCGCCGGAGTTCACCTTGGCTCGATTTGGCTAATTGGCGGACTCAAAGAAATAGATGAGAGGTTCGGGGAGAATACCTTCTCCCCGATCTTGTTTTGGGGAGTGTGGACGGATGCAACTCGGCATGGTCGGCCTCGGCCGCATGGGCGGCAACATCGTGCGGCGCCTGCTTCGCGCCGGCCATGACTGCGTGGCCTATGACCGCGACCCCGCTCCCGGCGCCATCCTCGCCAAGGAGGGCGCCCGCGCCGTGGACAGCCTCGAGGCCATGGTCGCCGCCCTCGATGCCCCGCGCGCCATCTGGATCATGCTGCCGAACGGCGCCCCGACCGAGCAGGCGGTCGAGACCCTCGCCGGTCTGCTCTCGCCCGGCGACGTGCTGATCGATGGCGGCAACTCCATGTGGAAGGACAGCGTCCGCCGCGGCACCGCGCTGCGGGCCAAGGGGATGCATTTCCTCGACATCGGCACCTCCGGCGGCGTCTGGGGCCTGGAGCGCGGCTATTCGATGATGATCGGCGGCGAGGACGAGGTGGTCCGCCGGCTCGACCCCATCCTCGCCGCCCTTGCCCCTGGCAAGGCCTCCGCCCCGCCGACGCCGGGCTATGCCGGCGACCCGCGGCCAGAGCAGGGCTATGTCCATGCCGGGCCGAACGGCGCCGGCCACTTCACCAAGATGATCCACAACGGCATCGAGTACGGCATGATGCAGGCCTTCGCCGAGGGCCTCGACATCCTGAAGCATGCCGACAGCGACGCCCTGCCCGAGGACCAGCGCTTCACCCTCAACATCGCCGAGATCACCGAGGCCTGGCGCCGCGGCAGCGTCGTCGCCTCCTGGCTGCTCGACCTGACGGCCCAGGCGCTCGCCGGGGACCCGGCGCTGGAGGGCTTCTCCGGCCATGTCTCCGACAGCGGCGAAGGGCGCTGGACCGTCCAGGCCGCCTTGGAGACGGCGGTCGCCGCCCCTGTCCTCTCCGCCGCGCTCTATGCCCGCTTCACCAGCCGCGACGAGGCGCGCTTCAGCGGCAAGGTCCTCTCCGCCCAGCGCAAGGGCTTCGGTGGCCATCTGGAACAGCCGAAGAAATGACCCCGCTCGTCCTGGTGATGGGCGTCTCCGGCGCCGGCAAGAGCACGGTCGGCAGCCTTCTCGCGGAGCGGCTCGGCGTGCCCTTCGCCGATGCCGACAGCTTCCACCCGCCCGCCAACATCGCCAAGATGAGCCGCGGCGAGCCGCTGACGGACGAGGACCGCTGGCCCTGGCTGGACGCCATCGGCGCCTGGCTCGACGAGCGCGGGCCGCTAGGCGGCGTCGCCACCTGCTCCGCGCTGAAGCAGGCCTATCGCGACCGCCTGCTGGCGGGCCGCCCCGCCGTCCGCCTCCTGTTTCTGGCGGGCGACCCGGCGCTGATTGGCGCCCGCCAGGCGGAGCGGCCGGGCCACTTCATGCCGCCGAGCCTCATGGCCAGCCAATTCGCCACGCTGGAGCCGCCGGCGCCGGACGACCGCACCGTCATCCTCTCCGTCGCCCCGCCGCCGGAGCAGATCGTGGAGGCCGCGCTCGCCGCCCTGCGCCATGGCTGAGATGCCGGTCGCCTTCATGGCCGACGACGCCTATGCCGGCTGGGCGCGCAGCTTCCTGGCCAGCCTGCGCGACCAGGCGCCGGAGGTGCCCCTGCTCTGCATCCCCTATGGCGACCGGCTCGACCGCATCGCCGACCTCCGCGCCGAGTACGGCTTCCGCATGGTGGAGGCCGACTACGCCGCCATCGACGCCTTCGCCGACCAGTGCTTCCCCGGCCTGCCGCCGCGCCGCCGCAACCTGCGCAAGCTCGCCGCGCTGGACGCGCCCGGCGCGCCCTATCTCTACCTCGACTGCGACCAGCTGGTGACGGCCCCGCTGGCCCCGCTGCTCGCCCGCCTCGCCGCGGCGGATGCCGACCTGGTCTACTGGGCGACCAGCAGCGACTGGGTCTATGCCGCCGAGGCGCGGCCCGAGATGGCCGGGCGCTTCCCCGGCGCCCCGCTCTTCTCCGCCGGCAACTACGCCATGCTCCGCCGCGGCTTCGCCTCAGCGGCCGTGATGGCGCTGATCCGCGAGCATGACGCGCTCTACCGCCGCGTCCGCGGGCCGCACGGCTTCGACCAGCCGCTGATGAACCTTGCCTGCCACCTCGTCGGCTTCCGCCTGCTGCCGCTGCACGAGGCGGCGCCCGGCTATACCGGGGAGGGCTTCTATCTCGACCGCTCGCTCGGCCTCGATGCCGAGGGCTGCCTGCGCCGCGGCGAGGCGCGCGTCGTCTCGGTCCACTGGGCGGGCGACGACAAGACCGGCACGCCGGAGGCCCTGGCCCCGCTCGTCGCCCGCTACGCGCCGGCGCCGCTGGTCCCCGGCCCCGGCCCCGGTTGAGCCGCGCTCACCGCCGATTCGCCACCGCCATCGCCGCCAGCTGCCGGGCATGGTCCGACTGCTTGCCGAAATCCTCGGCCAGGGCCAGCAGGGAGGCCCGCTGCGGATGCTCGGCGAGCAGCTCGGCCAGGCGCCGGCATTCCTCCGCTTTGGTCTTGAACCAGTCCGCGTCCCAATGGCTCTCGAACCCGGCCGGCCGTGTTTCGAACTCCGACATGTCGCCCCCTTGTCGATCGAGGAATGAAACCGGTGCCTCAACGGCCCGGCCAGGCGAAGGTTCGGCCCCCCGCACCGGCGCGCCCCGGCGCGCCGGCGATTTCGCCGGGGCGGCGTTTGCTCTAAGCCGATGCGCCGCAGAAGGAGCAAGCCCATGGCCCTCGACCCCGCCACCCGCGCCAGGCTGGAGCGGATCACCACCGCCACCATCACCACCGTCCTGCTGAAGCGGGGGCTGCGCAACATCTGGCTCCGCGGCACGCCGCCCTTCACCCCGGCGGCCAAGGGCCAGCGCTTCGTCGGCCCCGCCTTCACCCTCCGCTTCATCCCCGCCCGCGAGGACCTGGCGACGCCGGAGAGCTGGTCCTCGCCGAAGTCGACGCGCGCCGCCATCGAGGCGATGCCGGAAGGCTGCATCGTCGTCGCCGATGCGAGGGGCGTCACCGATGCCGGCATCTTCGGCGACATCCTCTGCGCCCGGCTCGTCAAGCGCGGCGTCACCGCCCTCGTCACGGATGGCGCGGTGCGCGACGTGGCGGGCGTCATCGGCACCGGCCTGCCCGTCTTCTGCTCCGGCGGCGCGGCGCCGCCCTCGGTCGCCGGCCTCACCTTCGTCGACTGGGAGGAGCCGGTGGGCTGCGGCGGCGTCGCCGTCTTCCCGGGCGACGTGATCGTCGCCGACGATGACGGCGCCGTCTGCATCCCCGCGGCCTTCGTCGAGGAGGTCGCCGCGACCGGCGAGGAGCAGGAGCGGCTCGAGGCCTGGATCATCGGCAAGGTCGAGGCCGGCGAATCCCTGCCCGGCCTCTACCCGCCCGATGCCGGGAACAAGGCCCGCTACGAGGCCGAGAAGGGGAAGTGAGGCCCACCCCGCCCGGCCCCGAGCGCTTCCCCGCCTGGACGGAGGAGAAGCTGCGGATCGCCGATACCGACCTCAACGGCCACATCAACAACGGCGCCTTCGGCGCCCTGTTCGAGGCCGGGCGGGGGGAGCTCCTGACCGAGATCGCCGGGCCGCCCGCGGCGCGGGAGGTGGCGATCGCCCTGGCCCGCGTCGAGATCGACTACCTGCGCGAGCTGCACTACCCCGGCCGCGTGCGGATCGGCACCGTCGTCGCCCGCATCGGCGGCAGCAGCTTCGCGCTGCAACAGGGCCTCTTCGCCGGCGAGGCCTGCCATGCGGCCGCGCTCTCGGTCATGGTGGTACTCGACCGCACGACGCGCCGCGCCGCCGCCATCCCGCCCGCGCTGCGCGCCGCCCTGGAGAGGCTGCGGGCGCCCTGACGCGCCCGGCCCGTCACCGCCCGGGCCATTCGGCGCCGTCATGGCGTCCCCGCCAGGCCACGAGATGTCTCATCCCGTCGTATACAACCTCAAGATTTCTTAAATAAAAGACAAAACTCGCGTTTGGGTGATTGGAGCAAGCGCCTCTCAACCGTTAGATGGGTACTGCGGGCAGCCTGCCGTGCCCGAGCTCCTTCCCTCCCGGGAGACCTACATGTCCGCCCTGCGCCAGATCCTTATCGTCGAGGACGACGCCGCGCTGCGCGCCACGCTGGCCGAGCAGATCCTGCTCGACGGCGGGTTCAGCGCCGACGAGGCCGAGAGCGTGGCCGAGGCCGAGGCCAAGCTTGCCCGTGCCGATGCCCGCTACGACGCGATCCTGCTCGATGTCGGCCTGCCCGATGCGGATGGGCGGGACTTCTGCGCCAAGCTCCGCCGCGCCGGCCGGCACATGCCCGTCATCAT
Organism: Belnapia sp.; assembly: GCF_059504005.1. Lineage (NCBI taxonomy): Bacteria > Pseudomonadati > Pseudomonadota > Alphaproteobacteria > Acetobacterales > Roseomonadaceae > Belnapia > Belnapia sp. The sequence goes on from NZ_JCACHU010000167.1 coordinate 52,859, forward strand.
GCTGACCGGCGCCGATGACGAGCAGGACGTTGTCCGTGGCCTCGATGCCGGCGCCAACGATTACCTCGCCAAGCCCTTCCGCCTGCCGGAGCTGCTGGCCCGCCTCCGGGCCCAACTCCGCGTCTACGACAACACCGAGGATGCGAGCTTCCTCATCGGCCCTTATGTCTTCCGCCCGAGCCAGCGCCTGCTGCAGGAGCCAGCGCGCAACCGCCGGCTTCGCCTGACCGACAAGGAATGCGCGATCCTGAAGCTTCTCTACCGGGCCGGCGGCAAGACCGTGCCGCGGCCGGTGCTGCTGCAGGAGGTCTGGAACTACAGCAGCGCCGTCTCCACCCACACCCTGGAGACGCATATCTACCGCCTGCGCCAGAAGATCGAGGCGGACCCGGCCCGGCCGCGCCTCGTCCTCACCGACCACAACGGCTACAGGTTGGACGCCACCATCCTGGCCGCCGAGGAGCGCTGACGCCGCCGCGCCGTCCGCCCCGCGCGGTCGAGCGCGAGCACGGTCCGGGTCAGCGCCATCGGGTCGAAGGGCTTGTGGAAGACCCGCTCCCAGTCGGAGAAGGCATGGGCGCCGAAGAGTTCCGGGCTGCCGGTCTCGTAGACGACCAGCAGCCCCGGCCGTTTCAGCCGCGCCTTCCCCGCCAGGACGAGGCCGTCATCCCCCGGCCCCAGGTCGAGGTCGGTCACCAGCACATCGATGCGTTGCGAGGCATCTTCGATGAGCGCCAGCGCCCCTCTGGCATTCTCCGCCTCAAGGATGTCGAGTCCGACCGCCTCGAAGAAATCGGCGAGGGTGAGACGCACCATGGCGTCGTCCTCGACCAGCAGCACCGTCATCCTCCGGGTCCTTCCGCCGCCTGAAGCGACATGACTTCAGGTTGAAATCATGCAACGTCCTTGAGCACGCGAGTCATCACGGGCCCGAAAGCCCACACGGACGTTACCCGCATAGGTTGTAGATGTGGGAATGAATACACGTTCAATCCTGATGCTCTGCCGCGTCGTGGATCTGCTGCGTGAGGCCGGGCTGGTACTGACCGATTGCGACGGGCGGCCCGAGCGCCTGCCCGACCGGAAGGGCGACCGGGTGCGGGTGATCATTCCCGGCAAGTCCCCGCCCCGCGAGCGATACCCAGGCGGAATGCCATGCTCAGCAAGCGGGAGCGCTGGAACTTCGTCTTTCCGGCCTCCTTAAGCAGCACACGCTACTTGAGAAGGGATCGTCATCATGCCGCAAATGTTTGACTGGATCTTCTACGCCATCATGCTTCCGCCTCCGCTTCTGCTGCTTTGGGACTGGATGCGCAGCCGCTAGGCTTCTTGCCGGTTCTTTTGGAGGATTGTCCGAGACGGCTGGGCTCGACCAGCCTTGCTGCTTCGGCTAACACGCGCCCCCTTCCGCCTCAGGGGGCGCCCGCATGCAACCCGTCATCGGCATCGATTTCGGCACCACCAACAGCGTCGTCGCGCGCCTGCTGCCCGATGGCCGCTTAGAGGCCGCCCGCTTTCCCTTCGGCGGGGAGATGCTCGACGTCTTCCGCACCGTGCTCTGCTTCGGCGCCAGGGCAGGCGGCGCCCCGCAGCATGCCGCAGGCCCCGCCGCCATCGAGGCCTATCTGGAGGACCCGCTGGCCAGCCGGCTCATCATGTCGATGAAGTCCTACCTGGCGCAGCGCAGCTTCAGCGAGACGCGCATCCTCGCCCGCAGCTTCACGCTGGAGGCCCTGATTGCCCTCTTCCTCCGCGCCCTGCTGCCGGCCGAGCCCGGCGCCCGCATCATCGCCGGCCGCCCCGTCCGCTTCGCCGGCGACATGCCCGATGACGTGCTCGGCGAGGGGCGCCTGCGCGCCGCCTTCGCCGCCGCCGGCTGGGAGGATGTCGACCTCGCCCTCGAGCCCGAGGCCGCCGGCTATCGCTTCGCCCATGGGCTCGGCGGCGCGGCGACGGTGCTGGTCGGCGATTTCGGCGGCGGCACCAGCGACTTCTCCGTCCTGCGCTACGAGCCGGGCGGCGTCACCGCGCTCGGCCATGCCGGCATCGGTATCGCCGGCGACAGCTTCGACTACCGCATCATCGACCATGTCGTCTCGCCCCGGCTCGGCCGTAACGACAGCTACCGGGTGATGGGCAAGCCGATGCCGATTCCCGCTGCCTGGTACACCGGCTTCGCCCGCTGGCACCGCCTGTCGCTGATGCGCGCACCCAAGGTTCTGCGCGACATCGCCGAGGTCGCCCGCACTGCCGACCATCCGGAGCGCCTGCACCACCTCATCGCGCTGATCGAGGAGGAGGCCGGCTATGCCCTCTACCGCGCCGTCTCCGGCGTGAAGGCCGCGCTTTCCCACGCCCCGCGCGCGATGCTGTCCTTCCGCCACGAGGATTTCCAGGTTGAGGCCGAAATCGGCCGCGCCGATTTCCAGGCGTGGATCGCTCCCGACCTCGCCCGCCTCGGCGCCGCCATCGACGGGGCGCTGGCGGAGGCTCGGCTGCCGCATGAGGCGGTCGACCGCGTCTTCCTCACCGGCGGCACCTCCCTGGTGCCGGCGGTGCGCCGCCTGTTCGAGGCGCGCTTCGGGCCGGAGCGGCTGGCGGGCGGCGGCGAATTCGTCTCGGTCGCGGAGGGGCTGGCGCTGATCGGCCGGGCACGAGCTGCCGCTTAACGAAATAAGAATAATATCCTAGTCTTTAATGCGCAACAGGTCCGAAGCCTATCTTGGTCACCCCTGGCCTCCGAATGCGGCGCATTCCCAGGGCGGTTTCCGTTCGCACCGGCTCCGGAAGCCGCCCTGATCCTTCGCCAGGACGACGAATCGCTCCGGTCACGTGCCTCCACCGGTTCGGGGCTTGCCCCGGGCATGCGGAGCCGTGATCCAGGCCAGGCTCGATGGGTCGACTCGTGGGCAACGCGGCGCGGGATGCCTTTCCTCGGCATCGAGCGACTGACGGAGGAAACGGGCAAGACCCGGAGCACATGCGAGGCCGCGCGCCTGGCTGAAACCCGCCTCAAGCCCTCAAATCCTCAACTCCGCGAGCCGGACCTCCAGGCTTGCCAACGGCTTGTCCTGCCGCCGGTCATCCCGGCCTTAACGCCTTCAAGCCACGCCTCCAATCCTGCGCCCACGGGCCGGTTGCCCGGCCTCGCCGGATGCGGCGAGATGGCGCCTCACCCGCAAAGGACCCCCTGCATGACTCCAGAACAGGCCAGCCTCGTCCAGGACAGCTTCCGCCAAGTGGCGCCGATCAGGGACAAGGCTGCCGCGATTTTCTACGCCCGGCTCTTCAACACGGATTCGACCACGCCGCCGCTCTTCGCCGGCAAGGACATGCAGGAACAGGGCGCGAAGCTGATGGCGACGCTCGGCATGATCGTCGCCGGGCTGAAGCGGCCGGAGGAGATCATCCCCGCCGCCCAGGCGCTTGCACGCCGGCATGCCGGCTACGGCGTGACCGAGGCGCAGTATGCGACGGTCGGCGCCGCGCTGCTCTGGACCCTGCGCCAGGGCCTGGGCGAGGGCTTCACGGCGGAAGTGGAGGCTGCCTGGACTGCTGCCTATTCGCTCCTCGCCGGCGTGATGATCGAGGCGGCGCAGGCTGCCTGAGGCCGGGCCATGATCAGCCTTCGCCGGATCGGGGATCGTGCCCGGCTTGCGGCGAACACGTTCCGTGAAGGTTCCGATAGGGCGGAAACACCTCATGCGAGGTGTTTGCTCGAGGAAACAATGAACCAGGGCGGCTTCCGTGAGCCGGCGCAAACGGCACCCGCTCTAGCAGCCTGTCGGATTCCCATCTGGTCTGAAATCGGCGAATCTGGC
>NZ_JCACHU010000168.1:0-15962 GCF_059504005.1 Belnapia sp.
AAGCAGAGCGCGCAGAAAATCCGGAGAGTAGACGGCGATGACGGAGCTAACACAATTTTGTGATCTTTTGGTGATTTGCAGCCAGAGATACGACGAGATGTGGTTCAGGCATATCGGGAGGTTTGGGGAGAAGCGGCGAGCAACAGCCATTGCCTCATGCGCTAGCGGTAGGTCGAGCCGGGCAAGACGCCGCATACCTGCACGGCCCGCGGCAAGCGCTGTTGCCGTTGTCTGAACCGGGTTTTCTACGGATCCGTAGCCGGAGCATCTCGGAACTGTATATCGCACGTTAGGGCGTAAGTATCCGCTTCGTGTCGGCGGACTGGTTGAGCGCGACTTGAGGCCGCTCCGCCGCTTGGCGAATACCGTGTTCAAACCGGTCAGCTTGACGGACTGAAACACTTCCGTCGCAAGCCGGCTGACACCGACATCTTCGTCGACATGGACACTGACAAATAGGCGTTCATCAAACCTAAGCGCCTCACACAAGCTAAGTCTCTCATAGCCCTTGAATCTCCAATCGCAGGCAGGTCAGCTGCGATTGTTGGGTGAGGCGGCACGGCTCTGACATGCTCTTATACCCAGCGTCTGAAGGTCTGACTCTCGGGGCTTGAGCCGACGCGGACGGACGTGATTCATCGGCTGGCATGGCATCTGGGGATGGACCATGCCGGCACTGATGATCCGAGAAGACCTGCCGCCTGGTGAGCTACGACGGTTGGCGAAGGCGGAGCGCGATCTTCGGGTTGCGCGGCGCCTCCTGGCGATCGCGGCGGCGCTGGAAGGCCTGAGCCGCGAGGCCGCGGCACGCGTGGCCGGGATGGATCGGCAGACGCTGCGGGACTGGGTCATTCGCTACAATCGGGGCGGACCTGCCGGGCTGTCGGATGATTGGGGCGATGGTCGTCCCTGCCGGCTTACGGAAGGCCAGCAGGCGACGCTGAAGGCGATCGTGCTGCAGGGGCCGGATCCCGAGGTGGATGGCGTCTCGACCTGGCGCCTGATCGATCTCTGCCAGATTGTGCAGACGCGCTTCGGCGTGTCCTACAGCGAGGGCGGGATGGGCAAGCTGATGCGCAGCCTCGACCTGTCCTGGCAGACGCCTCGGCCCTGCCATGCCGAGACCGACCGCGCCGCCCAGGAGCGGTTCAAAAAGGGGGCTTCGCCCACGCCCTTGCGCAGGTCGCGGCCGACCACCCCGAGGCCGGGCGGATCGAGGTCTGGTTCCAGGACGAGGCCAGAGTAGGCCAGAAGGGCCGCATGGTCCGCCGCTGGTTCCAGCGCGGCATGCGGCCGCGGATGATAAAGGATCAGCGCTACCGCTCGGCCTACATCCTCGGCGCGGTCTGCCCGGCACGCGACACCGGCGCGGCCATCGTGCTGACCCATGTCTCGGTCACGGCGATGATCCTGCTGCTCGAGGAGGTCGCCGCGCAGCTGCCGGCCGGCACCCATGCGGTGATGCTGATCGACAACGCCGGATGGCACATCGCCAACGATCTGCGCTGCGGCCGACCATCAGCTTGGTCCACCTGCCGCCCTACTCGCCCGAGCTGAACGCCGTCGAGAAAGTCTGGCAGTACCTGCGGGACCGCTACCTGTCGGGCCGGCTGTTCAGCGGCACGCGCGCCATCGTCGGTGCCTGCTGCGAAGCTTGGAACAAACTCATCGGGGAGACCGGCCGCATCCAGTCGCTGACCGACTTTGAATGCGCACGACAGGTCAATCCATAGTCAGCTTGGTATTAGGCGCCAGGATAAGGTCTAGCCCGACAGGCAAAGGCGCGACCTAGGCTGCTTCAGCACCCAAATTTACATGCTATAATTATTCGCCGAGGATGTAACTGGGCACTGTCGGGCCGCTTTCAACTGATTATCGTTGTCCTCATCATGGCTGAGCCAAAAGCGAATTACGGCCTGGCGCCTTAGAACGGACTTTCTGCAACTTGCTAGATGAAGGCGGGATCGGCCGCCGCTAGATCGAGCCGGCGGGCAACGTAGCCCACTAGCCCCGGCATGTCCTCGACGAGGGGCGGATCGGGGAAACGCCACTCGCCAAGCCAGGCGGCGCAAAGCCGGTCGAGAGCGGCGCCGAGCCCGCCCTCGCCCTCCGAGAACAGCCGCTCTCGCGCCAGCGCGCCATAGATCGTCTCGGCGACCAGCAGCGAACCGAGCGTGCCCAGCCGCTCGCCCCCCGCCTCATGCTCCGCCTCGAACAGGATGTAGAAGGGCAGGGGCGGCTCGGCGGCGAGCGCGGCGACATCCTCGGCGGTCAGCAGGCTGACGGCGCTGTCGCGCCCGAGCCATTCGGCCAGCGCCGCCTGCCGCGCCGCGGGATCCGCCAGCAGCGGCGATTGCGCGGCGAGCCCCGGCCGCAGCGCCGCCACCCGCGCACAGAGGTCCCGCACCGAGCGCATTCCGGTGAGCGAGGCGCTCATCAGATCGCGGAAGGCGACACCCGGTGGGTCGCCCGGCTCGATCGGGTCGAACAGCCCGTCGCCCATTAGCATCGGCGTGTAGCGCGGCCCAAGCTTCATCGAAAGGTTCGGCGCGGGCTGGCCAGGCAGCTGGAAGAATTGCGACCAACGCACCAGCCAGTCCCGCGTCAGCGGCACCGCGGTCGGGCCGCGCTTCGAGTTCAGCCGCAGCAAGTCCCCAAGGGGGGCGTCGTTGAAGCGGCCGACGCGGTAAGTGTCGCGCTGCATCGCATGACTGAAGCGGAAGGCGCCGTGCGAGAATTCCAGCGGCACGCCCGGCGCCGGCTCTGGCTCCAGCCACTCCGGCGCCGGGTTGTCGTAGAGCGAGCGAACCTTGGGGTCGAGCAGCCGGGGCAGCAGGTCATGGCGCAGCACGTTGCGGAAGACGAGGGTCGTCGCCTCTCGCGCCACCGCGAAGCGGCCCGAGGTCCGTTCACGCAGGGCGCGCGCCGGCAGCGTTCCGGGCTTCGGGATCATGTCGAGCAGCGCGTTGTGCAGCATCTGGAAGAAGCAGGTGAGCTGCGAGAGCAGCGCGCTCTGGTCGTTTCTCGAATCGGCGATCAGCGCCTCGCCCCGCCCGGCGCCGGCGAAGCCGCCGCGGTTGCCGAGCGTCCCCGGCGTCGCCGCGCGGGCGATGTCACGGAAGTCCGCCGCCTCGCCTTTGGCGCCGGCATAGGCGGAGAGGCGGAAGCGGCTGCGGTACTGGTCGCGCGCATCGTCGGGCGCGAAGGCGTGGGGACAGGCGCCCGGCCCGTCGCCGTAGAGCGTGCGCAGGCGGAGCGGCGCCCTATGAACGTTGGCGACGCCTGGATCCGGCCCGCCGGCCGACCAGAAGGCCATGCTGGTCGAAACCATGTCGTGCGCCACGAGCTGGGCGAGGTAGGTGTAGCCGGAGGGCAGGTTCGGGTTCTCCGGCGCGTCCGGCGGCCGCGCCCCCATCAGCGTGGCGAGGCCCCGCATCCGACGCCGCTGCGTGGCCAGAGCGGCGGGCGAAGTGCGCGGATCCTCACCATCGACCTGGAAGCGCTCCGCTGCCGCCGGTAGGCCGAAGAGGTGCCGGAAGCCCGGTGGCGGGCTGAGCAGGCCGTCTGAACCTTCCCGACCGAAGGGGCGAGCCATTATCGCAGTGTCCCAGCCGCGCCACACGTCGGTTTCCACTGAAGTTTGAAAGCGACTTGTCAGCGCCGATTGTAGCGGGCGGTCCGGCGTTGACTCCGCTCGCACCTCTGCCACGTCGGCCTGCTCCGACGATGCAGTATAGTGCGATTGAAGTGGATACTCCGAGTTGCTACCAGCACAGATGGCCCCGTCCCATGCAAGCGCAGTCTCGGCCACTCGGCGCATGTCGCGCAGCTCAGTATGGTTGCCCTGCAATCGAGCGAACTCGGCGCAGAGTTGTGGGAGGGTGCGGGCGCGGTCGGCGCACGGGATCAGGACGGTGAAGACGCCCGGAAGGTCGCGCTCCAACCGCTCGGGCAGCTCATCCTGTGAGAATTCTCTCAGCGGTAAGCCGAGCCGAGCGGCGGCTCGTACAGCGATCTGCGCCAACTCGGCATGGTAAGCGTGCAGGGCGGCCAAGCGTCCAACAGCTGCGCGCAGCGGGCGGTGGACCTCGGGCGTCATGCCGCGCAGCAGGAGTATAGCGTTGGGCTTGGCTGTCGCGGGCCCGACCGCCACCGGCACCGGTACGTGCAACCCGCGAATGATTTTGTTAAGCCAAGGAACGTCTGGTCCTTCAGGTGCTGGGGGCAGCGCGAGAGGCGCGCGCTCCAGCCGAAACTGCGTCGCTTGCCACTCCTCGCCGAAGCGCGTGGCGGCCAAGGCCTTCGCGGCGCGGTCTGGCCAGTCCTTCTGCATCACCCAGAGCTGGTCAAGATGCGGTCGCCCTTCCCAGGCGCGGCCGCCGTACAGGTGCGCGACCAGGAACATCCGCGTCTCGGACTCGATAGCTCCGGTTGCATCCAGCCACGCGGCCGGCAGCAGGCCGGCATCGCGGGCGAAGGCTGCGGCCACTGCCAGGATCGCCGGGAAGAGCAGTACCGGTCCGCGCGGGGTAATGCGCGTGGTTAGGTCGTGCAGCAAGGCGCGGTGCGGCGCCGAGAGCGTGCCCCGCCGCGCCAGCAGCTCGTATCGCGTGAGCCAGTAGAGACGGGAGCGGAGTTCGTTCGGCACACGCTGCCCAAGTAGGCCGAGCCTCGCGTGGATTTCCTCCGCCACCGCCGCCACATTCACCTCCGCGGTATCCCATTCGGCGTTATCGGCCAGCGCCTGGATCACGAAGGTCGGCGGGTGGCCCGGTGGACGGGTAGGGCGCTTGCGATAGAGCGCAAGAGCGTCGGCGGCACGGGCTCGCTTGACCAAGCGCTCGCCCTCCCCTTCCCAGTCGCTCGCCCCCTCTAGTCTCGTGCGCCACTCCCGCGCGTTCTCGGCCACCGCGAAGCTGCCCCCGGCCGCGGTGCGCGCCGCGGCCTCGGCGCCAAACAGCCGCGTCCGCACCTCGGTCGGCAGATCCTCGATAGCGCTGCCCAAGATCGCGGGGTCGAGCCCCGGCGGCGGCCTGGGAGGAATCGACCTGTCGAGGAGCGCAGCGAAATAGGCGTGTAGCGTGAGAGCCTCGCTGCTTCTGGAACCAGCGAAATGCTTCCGTGCGCGGCGCCGCACGGCGTCAAGCACGCCGGCGTCCTTCGGGGTCGCCTCGAGCAGCTCGATGGCAAGGCGGCGGACTTCAGCGTGGAAGATCAACCTTTCCCCGTCGCCGGTGCGGCGGACGAGCCAACCGGCGTCCGCCATGCCTGCAAAGACCTGCGCTGCCAAGCCGGCCGCTAGGTTGGCACGGTCGTCGGTCGCGGGGATTACGACTTCCGCGACGAGTGAACGGGTGACATACGGTAGGGCGAGTGCCGGTAGAGCATAGGGCCGCGCCGCCGGCGCCGCAAGATGGCGCACCACGCGCTCCGCCAAATAACGTTGCGCCAATGCCGGGGCGATGGCGCTCCGCCCCGCGGCGGCCATGAGATCCGTCCGCTCCTCCTTCCCGGCGTACAGATCGGCCGCGATGCGTAGCAGCAGCGGAGTGCGCGGCAGCACGTGCGCCAGCTGCGCGGCATCCAACTCCGGAATGCCAAGGTCATGCAACATCGCCACCGCATCAGTTTTGGAAAGGTCGCCGAGCGGCACCGCCTCTTGTCGCACGAAGCCGGGTTCCGCCTGCAAGGTGCTCAGATCGGACACGGTCAGCGTATCGGACTGCCGAAACAGCGCTTCCGCCAAGGCGTGCGGTCCCGGTGCCTCCGGCGGGTCGCGCCCGGCTACAATCAGCCGCAGGTCGCCCGCACCCATCAGCCGCTTGAGCGAGGCCGCCCAGCCAGCGAAGATCGCCACTGTGTCCTGGCCGCGTGCGAAGACGAGCTCCACCGTATCTACCAGCAGCACGAGCTGTCGGTCGCCAAGCGCCCTGCGCAATGCGCCGTGCATCAGGGAGACGCGCGCCGCCAGCCGGTCGTTTACTGCCTCTTCCATGATGGCGCCACGAATGATCCGCCTCGGCGCCTTAGTAACCGATCGCCGACGCGTGGCCGGCGGCGAGGGTCTGGCAGGGTCGCCGCTGCGCACCAGTTCCGTCAGACTGCGCGCCAGCCTGCGCAGGCCGGGGGCTTCCTTCGGCAGGACGATACCGACCTGGCGGAGCAGCGCGAGGTCGAGAGCGACCATGTCAGCCGCATCAAAGCCTGGATCGTCGCAGTCAAGGTGGACGACAACACGTGGCCCTCGCTCGCTCCCCGGCTCGCACCCTAACTGGGCCTCGAGATGCGCGAGCAGCGTGGACTTGCCGGACCCGCCGAGCCCCGAGACGTAAACCCAGTGCCCGAGCGTGCGCGGCAGCAGCGGCGCCGCCACAATGTCGAGCAGTCGACGCAGCAGTGGCTCGCGACCGTAAAGCCGGGCGGTGGCCATGCGCTTCACGTCACTCTGTCGCTCGAGCCGAGCGATCAAGGCGCCAATGGTGTCCCGTAGACCTGCGGCGTCGACCTCCTGGTGCCACAGATCTACGCCGCTGCCGGGTTGCGTCGCGCCCTCCGGCAGCACGAGCCAGGCGAGGCTTGCCGCCAGCGGCCGCAGCTCCGCCGCTGACAGGGCCGAGAGGTCACCGAGCGGCCTGGTCCGCGCCAGCAGTGCGGCCCGCACGGGGTCCGGCCCGTGGCCCTCTGCGCGTGGCGTTTCGAGCGCGGCCCGCACCTCCTCCGCCGGCCGTGTGGTGAGGATGCGGCGCCGCACCTCATCGCGCAGCCACCAGAGTGAGGAGTTACGCGGCGCAACCTCCACCTCCGGCGCCACGGCATCTAACACGGCCTTGCGCTCTGCTCCATCTAGCTCCTCAGGCAGCAGCGCCTGCGGGTCGCACCAGCCGCGCACCGCAAGTTCGATGCGCAAGCGCGAGGCCGCGCGCTCAGCCCGCGAAGGTCCGACATGCGCGACAGGCGTGACCAAGCGCTGCATCAACGCCTCCAGGTCGTTCTTGCGGCGCGTGACGCTCATCCTCCCGCCTCCGGGCGCATTGCAAGGATGCAGATCAGCGCGGCGAGCGCTGTGGCCACGTCGCCGCTGCCAGGGAAAGTCGCAAACTGGCGCTCATACAGGTCGGCCACCGCGTCGGGGCTGAAGGCCGGCTGCTTGCCAGGTGGGGTCCAGCCGGTCATGAAGCGCACCACATCGGGGCGCCGCGCGTGCTGCAGCTTCTCGTGCCCAGGTGCGAGGTTTCGCGTTGCGGGATTGGCCGCCAGGGCCTGTTCGAGCCGCGTCACGGCATCCTCCGCCAGGCCGCAGACGATCAGCCGTGCCCAGGGCTGCGCGGCGAGCGCCACCAGTAGGGTCAGCCAATCGGACGAAGCGAGGCTCGCCTCAGCTTCGGTGCCGGCATCGATCGCTAGGAAGAGCGGATGGGCCGTGGCGTCCGCTTTGCGGTCGCGCCTACCGAAGCAGGCGAGCGCTTCGGCGATCCGCTCGACGGTATCGTACCGGACGGTGCCGTGCAGGGTCCGCGTCGCCTCGCCATCTGCGCCCGCGCCAAGTTGCGCGGCCAGCGCTTCCACCGCGGTTGCGCCGCCGAAGCGCTCCACCCGCACCAGGTCGCGCAGCGGGTCATCGATCCGAGCGGCAAGGCGGTCGATGCAGAAACTCTTACCAGTCCCAGCTGGGCCACTGATGCACAGCACACGATCCTCGGCACGCGCCTCAAGCGCAGCACCGAACCAGCGCTCGATATTGTTGCGCGCGGCGGTGGCGGCGAAGAAGGGGTGCCAGTCCCAATTAGGCGGCGTCGCAGCCGAAGGATGGAGGCCGAGCACACGTTGGCAAAGCTCGCACCATGCCTCCTGCGCCGCCGCATCGCCCGCCAGCTGCTGGCCGCGCTTAGCGAGGCGGTGCACCAGCCCTCGATCAAAGAGGGCGCCACCGGGCGACACGCCGCGCCCGAGCGCCGCAGGCGCCCGGGCCAGGTGCGCCTTGATTGCGCTCAACATTACCGCACGGTTACGCACCTGCTTGGTACCATTAGCGAACACTGGTTTACCCGCCGCACTGAGCACTGGAAGCTCGCCTTCGTGCAGCGCGACGGCAATGCCGTTGTTCGCGGTGCAACAGCTGCCGCTCATCCCACTTACCGCGTTCATCATGTGGATCAGCCGCCCGCCATCCGGCATGATAGCTTGGATATGGTCGGCATCGCAGACAGGCAAGATCGCGCCCGGATAGCCGATGACGAAGGAGAGGTCTTGCGGATCAGGCTGTGAGAGACCGTCGAGCGGCACCGGGCGGGTTTCCACGATTTGTCGGTCGAGCAGCAGCACCGCATAGTCCAAGCGCTCCGCCGCCTCGCCCGTCAGGGTGGACAGCAGCAGGCCGGCGTCGTTGGCGAAGGGCAGTGCGAAGGCGAGCAGCGGCTCCCGCGGGTGCAAATGGCTGCATTGCTCGCCGATTGGCGTTGCGGGGAAGACGAGTTGAAGTTCTTGGGCCGGCGGCGGACTGAACACAATTTTCCCGCCCTGCACTTGCCGCAGAACCACATGAGCGGCGGTGATAGCGCGGTCGCGTCCAATGAGGAAGGCGGTGCCGAGCACCTTGCCACCGGCATCCTTGATGTAGCCGGTAGCGCGGAAGATTTGATCCAGCCTGCTGAACATCATCGGATTACTGAAATTTCTGGCACGGTTGGTGATGCCGTGCGGGCAGCCGACGTTGGCAATTCGGTGCAGTATGTTGACGGCGTCCGCCTCCGGGCGACCATCAAGATCCTCCCACGCGACGATGTCGCGACAGAACGCCGCGAGCACGCCGTGGGCTTGCGCCGCACGGCAGAGTGCAAGGCGGGAACGTAGCGGCTCCTCCGGTGCGTCGGGAGGCGCCTGGCTTAGCACCGCATTAGGATGGCTAAGACCCTGCCCTTCGCGCCGCTTGCGCAACATGGCGTAGAGCTTCACCAGCGTCGCCTTATCCAGCCGTGTCCATTCCGCGAGCCGGCGCGCATCGTCCACAGCGCCGCTCACGGCAGCGCCACACCCCGGCCCTCGAAGGCCTGCGCCAACGCTGGCACGGAAATCGCGTAATTGCTGTCGTTATCGAAACCAGCGAAATGCAGACCGAAGGCCGGCGCGCCAGGATCACGGAAGGCGAAGAGGAGCGAGCCGGATGCCCCCTTCAGCGTCGTCGCGTCATGACCGAAGGCCAAGCGCGCCTCGACATCCCCGGTCGCGCTGCCGAGAGGTCGGTGGAACAGGCCGGGCGCCAGCCGCTTCACGCCGAACTCGTTGCCGAACAGCGTGCCGACCACCCAGCCCCAGTCGATGCCGTCCGCTTCGCCCGCAATGCGCGGCGGCTTGGCCGGGAAGCCGATGCTGACGAAATCCGGCGCCTGACCGGTCAGGTAGCGACCATTCATGGAGAGGGTCACGCACCGCGACGCCTCCCCAGGGTCGGGTTCCGGTAGCGGCAGCTTCTTGCGGTCGAGCGAGCGCCCGAGCCGCAGCAAGACGGCGTCCACGACGCCGAAGCCCTCCCCTGCTCGGGCAGGCAGCACCGCCTCGACGATCGTCCAGCGGTTCTGCTCGAGACTCTCCGTTTCACCTCCAAAGTCGATCTCTAGCCCGCGCGTGATGCGCAGCCCCGTAGTGCTGCGGGCATGCGGAATCGGAAAGCGCGACAGCGCGCCGTTCAGGACGTGGAAGTTGGTGAGCACCCAGGGTCCCGAAGGATCGATCAGCGTGCCTGTGCCAGCGAAACGGCTTGCATGACCGCCGCTTGGCTGGATGCGGCCGCACATGCGGATGATCTCCTTCAGGCGCGACCGGCCGATGATGAGCTTGTCGACCCAGCCTCCGATGAAGGGATGCGCCTCCGTGACCCAGTCGTCGCGTATCAAAAGGCTTGGGCGGGAACCATCGGCCTTCACTACCGCCTCCAGTGCGCCGAGTTCATTATCGGTCATCTCCGCAGCGGGGTCGGGCAACTTGTCGAGCGCGGGCGGCGCGTGCTCACGGAGCAGCCGCAGCGCGCGCTCGAATGCGGCGCGGTCCTTCACCTCGTCGGGCGGCATGCGCCCGATCAGCTCATCCAGCTGTTGCTCGAGCGATTCGGCGTTAGGCAATTCCTCCGCTACGGCGGCGCTTTCCAGTGTGCCGCCTGCAGCGAGCGAGCGGCCGCTCGCTAACTCGCGCCGCAGCGTCTCAATCCGTCCCTCGCGCGCGGGCGCCTGCTCGACGGCCGGACGCACGAGGGCGGGCGCAGCGGGTGTGCTGGCAGAGTGGTTCCCCCCACCCGCGCGTAGCCTGGCGATCAGCAGCTTCCCTGCGAGGTCAGAGCCATGCGCCAGCAGCACCGCGTCTGGCAGGCCGGGATCGGCGCCAAGGAGCTCGGTCAGCAGGCCGCGCACGTCCTCGGACGAGCCGGCCGATTCGGCTAAAGCAGCAGGCCCCTCTACGCCGAAGCCGAGATCGAGAGGTGCTTCCAGCAGTGCACGTGCATTGACGATGCCCGCGCCCATGTTCACCGCGTCCCAGTCTTGAGGACGCGTCGCGGTCGCACGAAGCAAGCGGCGGAACATGGCCTGCAGGGTCTCTCCCCGGGCCTGCGCCTCCGCGATTAGCGCGCTACGTCCGTGATGAGCCAGCCAGCAGGCGGCTACCCCGGCCGTCAGCGCTACCGCGTAGCTCGTGCCCTGTCCTTGCCCGACTGATTGCCGGCCGCCCGGCGCCACCGCCGCGCGCAGGACGTTCTGCGCTGGCGCTGAGATGTCTACCGCCGGTCCGTTGCAGGAGCCTGGCCAGCGCCGCCCCTCCCGGTCAACGCCGGCGACTGCGAGGCATTCCGGAAAGCGCGCTGGCCAGACCACCACGTCCACGCAGTTGCCCGCCGCCGCCATCACAATGACATTGCGGGCGATCGCGCGCGCGATCGCCCGCCGCAGGGGCGAGATCGGCGCGACCAGCCCGCCCAGCGACATGGTGATCACATGAGCGTCCGCCTGCACCGCGACATCGACGGCGCGGGCGATCGCCACCTCCTCGTGTAGCCAAGTGCTACGGATGGCGCGGATCGGCATGTGCAGCGCCTTCGGCGCACTGCCGACCACTGCGTCCGCCGCGTCGCTCTCCGGGCTGACTACGACGCTCGCGGTCGCGGTGCCGTGGCCGGGATTAAGAGCGAAGCCGGCCTGCAGCGGATCGGTCGGGTCGTCCGCTGCGCCGTCGCCGAGCGTGTTGAAGCCTTGGAACCGCACGACGCCATCGAGCTGCGCGTGCGTTGCGATGCCGGTATCGGGCTGCGCGATGACGATGCCGTCGCCGCCGACGCGCTTACCTTCAGCTGCGGAGAAGGCCCAGGCCTGTGGCGCTGCGATCATCTCCAGTGCCCAGCGTGGCCGTTCCCCAAGATCCTCCTCCCCGACCCAGCAGCCCGGCGGGAAGTCGTCCACGCTCTCCAATCCGGGCTCCTGGAACAGGCGCTCCGGCGCGCCCGGACGCGGCAGGTCGGGTTGCACCATCGCGCCGTCAAGCAGGCCGGCTAGCACGGCTGCGAGCGCCTGAGCGGGTTCCACGGCTTCCAGCGCTTCCGCCAGCGGGATGGTGCGGCTCGGTAGAGTCAGCAACGCCTCCTCCGCCTCGATCGCCGTGACCTCGGGCGCCTCGCCCGGCAGCGCTGCGGCGAGGCGGTGCCGCGCCTCGTTGAGGTCCAACGCCGGCGGAAGGATCAAGTGCAGGCGGGCGGGCGGATCGCCAGTGCCACGGCGGGCGAAGGCTGCGTCCAGGAGTTGCATGGCCGTCGGCTGGGTCACGTTATCGATACCTCCGCACGTCACGTTGGCATGGGCCAGGGGCTGTCATTGTCATAAGCCGTCTTGTCCGCCCGCACGGAGATGTGGACGTGCCGGGTATGCGGGTTGGCGCCGCAATAACTCCGCCACGTCCAGGGCGGGCTGGTGCCAATCTGCGAGGAATTCACAATGCGCCGGTTCCAGATGATGTACTTCACCCGGCAGTCTCGCGCCGCCACCAGCGCGTCCGCCAGCTTCCATGCGTCGCAGCCGCCATGGGGGTCGTGGGTGATGTCGAGGGCCGTGACGACGCCCATCTCCGCGTCAGTGACCCAGGGATTGTGGTCCGACTCACGGCCCTGGTGGCTTGCGTCCCCGATGGTCCCGTCGCTGTCGTCGTTACGCTGCGGCGCAAGGCGGTTCACCTGTTCACGTAGCGCGACGAGCGAGCGCGCGACACGCCAGGACCGCGCTACGCCCTCCAGCCCCTCCTCGGTGCCGCGGCGACCCTCCTCCGTCTCTGCCGCCTCGTCATCGCCGACGTTCGGCGTCGGGCGCTCGGCAAGGCTAGCGACGTGGTCGGCCAGGACCGGCACGCGCTCGAGCCCGCCCCGACGCGCTAACTCGCGCCCTTCATCGGCACCGTAGGCGTCGGATTCCCTTACCATATCGCCAAAATCCACGCCCGTGGCCTGCTCGATCTCGACAAGAGGGACCATCAGTCGGCGGAAGTTTTCCGTGACCGCAAACTCCAGCGGCATGCTCGAGAGATCCTGCTCCAGCATGAAGCCATAGGCCGCGAAGCCGTCAACCGTACGGGCGACCACCACCTTCCAGTAGCGCGAGGGGATCCGCGCGCGCAGCCGCTCGCTCCGCCCGGCCCCACGCCCCACGAAGACCTCGTCATCCGGTGAGAGGACGGGGCCTGCGAAGACGCAGAGCCGCTCGTTTGCCGACTCTTTCAGCACCAGATCTTCGAGCTCGCCCCAATTGTCGTCTCCGAGCGTCGATCGATTGAACTGCATCACCTGCGGCGAGCAGTTGGTGGCGTGGTAGGTGTCGCCATTCGCCCGGCGCAGCACCTCGAAGCTGCGGCCCCAGGCGACATCCTCGCGCCGCACTAAGTGTCCTTTGTCGAAAGCGCCGTCGTCTTTGGTGAAGAAGGCGTCCGGAAGCTGAAATCGCTCGTCCAGCCGCGGATCGAGGAACCACTTCTCTTGGTCGTTCTTGCTGAGGCCCGACAGGTCGCGCCGGCTATAGCCGCCCTCCCCCTCAGGCTCGCGCAGCCGCTTTTCCCTCGTGAGGTTTGCCGCCGTGACCAGTGCCAAGCGGCGTTGCGCGTGCATTAGGATAGAGAAGTTCTGGTATTTAAGCTCCGTCCCGCGCCCGTCGTGGAGCCTCGCAAGCACGCGCGCGTCGCGCGCGGTTGGCATCAGTACGGTGATACCAAGGAAGTTCTCGTCGTACCCGCGGCGCGTCCGGTAGTTGGTGTCGCGATACGGCTCGACCAATCGCTCCTCGGACGTGCCAGTTTCGGTCCTCCCGGTCGCGAGCCGCGGCGCAGCGTCGCCGAGCTCGACCGAGATGCGCAACGGCAATTCAAATGTCACCCGCCCGCCAGTGGCCGCCGTTGCCGGGGGATGGGGCCGCGTCCCACGCGGCGGCGCCGTGTCGTTCGCCATGGTGTCCTCGATCTCGTGCCAAGCGCTGGTCCAGTCGGGCGCGGGAGGAATGGGCGCCGCGTCGCCGAAGCGTACGCCGACATCTACCACACGCTCGTCGCGAGCCAGTTCGAAGGTCGGGACCGCGAAATTCGTATCGAGGTAGCGCCCGCCGAAATGCATCGCGAGCACGCGGCCGCTCGCCAGGTCGATGACCGCAGAGCCAGAATTACCGCCCAGCGTGGAGCAGTCATGCGTCGCGGCAGTGACGAGCCGGCCGAAGCTCTGCGTCCGGCCTCCGCCGTTGAGCTCGCCCGGCTGCAGCCGCTTGACCCCGAAGACGCGGTCGAACAAGTCGTCCTGCACCACCGGGTCGTTTCGCAAGGGGTCGTGGCCGGGATATCCAATGACGGCAATCTGCCGCCCGGCGAGATCGCGGGCATCCTCGATAGTAAGCGTCAGCGGCACGAGCTCCGCGCGTAGTCCCTCTACCTCCAACAGCGCCATGTCCCAGTAGGGATGGATCATTCGAACGGCGCGCACCCACAAGAGCGGACCGGCGCCGCCGCCGCGCTCGCGCCGTAGGTCCAGCGCGGCGCGCCAGCCGGTGCGGAAGCGGATGCGCTCTCCGAGGCCCGCGGCGAAGATCTCGGCGACATGCCGGTTGGTCATCAGCAGGCCGCGCCCGACCACGAAGCCGGTGCCGGCATATGGGATGCGGGATTGGTCGGGCAGCTCGACCCTGCCGATCGCCGGGATGGCCGCCAGCAGCCGCGCATGGATGTCTCGATCGGCAACCAAGTGCCGCCAGAGGTGGTGCCCGCCACGAAGGCCGTCTCGGATGGCGGCGGGGAAGACGATCTCGCCATCGACGATGTCGAAGGCCGGTCGCTTGTCGGGGACGATGATCGCCTCGATCGCCGCGCGCTCACGTGGGTCGAGTTCGCCCCCCACCGCAAGCTTCTCTGTCCCCTGACGCGCCACGGCGCCGAGCCGGCTGTCGGCCGGCGCCTTGGCAAGGCCAGTTGCGGCGGGGCCCGCGCCTTCGAGCCAATCTTCGAGCGGCTTCGCAAGCGTCTCATCCAGCGCCTCGACGGCGCCTGTCAGGCCACCGGGGCTGACCCGATCGAGGTAGCGGCGGAGCAGCGTGTCATCGTGCACTGCCATGGCCCATGCTCCCTGTTCTGGCCCCTCAGGACAGTCCCCGTGCCGCCGCAGGCGGCGCGGCCCGGGCATGGCGCAGCGCGGCCGTCAGATCTCCAGCGCCGCGACGTAGGCGCTCACGAACGGCATCAGTTTCGCCTCGATCTGCGGCTTAGCGGCGTCATAAATCGCATCCGCGAGCGAAAGATCGAAGCGGCGCCCCTCGACCTTCGCGGAATCGGCGTTCCATTTGAAGAAAAGCAGCTGGTCCTGCGTCGAGCGCACCTCGAGCGCGCATTCGACGATGCGCAGAAGAAAGCCCGCGTTGTCGGATCCCGCCGCGAGGCCGGCGCCGAACTCGACAAGCCGCTGTTCAACGACACGCGATTTATAGAGCGTGATAAGAGGATCGTCCTTCTTTGCGTCGGCGAGCGCCTTCAGAACCTTTGCCACTAACGCGATCGCGGTCCCGCCGCCGAGCAAGGCGCCCACCACCTCCAGCAGCACCTTCTCGACTGAGGCACCATTGGACCCGGTTGTCTGAGTCGCCACTGTGCCTGTCTTCAGCACCCAGCCGATGTTCGTCAGTGTGTTGATGTAGGTCGCGTGCCACTGCCGGGCTGCCTCCGGCGTCGTCGGGTTGGGGTGCAGCCTTGAGGCGCGTAGCTGGGCCAGCAAGCAGGAGTTCAGGGCGGCCGCCCGGCGCTCCTCGGTGACCTCTGGGTTGAAAGAAACTAACTGGCCGCCGACTAGGAAGGCTTGATCCTGCGCGGCCTTGATCCGGAGTCCGGCCGCGTCGGTCCCTACCGCGGGTACTCCAACCGTCGAGGAGTCTTCCGCTCCCTCCAATCCGGCCACCGATCCTCCCCTTAGTCCGAATAGGGCCCCGAGCGGCATCCGCGCCGGTAAAGGCGTCAGTAACACGCCTTCGAGGAACGCATCTGCCCCGAAGTCCAGATCTGCAACGAAGGCTTTCGCGCTCTGCGGCGAAGTACCCAATAAACTCATAATATCCAAATTCATGGCCCACGTAGCTCCCCGGTTGCGTGACTGAGCACGCTAGCGGCTGACATAAAGTCAGGCATTCTTCTTTAGTAGAAACGACATTGCCAGTAGGCATGAAGGTGTAGCAAGAGCATTGTAGCCGTTGATAAAGATCTGATAGGCGCCCCCAGCGATTTCAAAAAATTGATGGAGATCGCGCTCAAGCCCAAATTAGCAAAAGCTTAGATAGACTTTTTTGTTTGCTATATGCACTTATACTGATGTCGGGAGCATTGCTAACTTGTTTGCACAGTAGCCGCCGTGGGCCGCATCGCGTGACCGCCGCATCGTCACGCCGCCATTCGAGCGCACGTCTCCTTCTGCGAGACCTCTA
>NZ_JCACHU010000169.1:0-55570 GCF_059504005.1 Belnapia sp.
GACATTCTCGACAAGGTCCGTCGAGGGAAACAAGTGTTGGAGTCAGAACACTAGATCGAGAAGGGCTCGCTCCATTTGCCGGAGCGCCTGAGGGCTGGGATCGAAGCCGAGCAGTTCCGAATTGGCTTGCAGGAGGCCATCCAAGGTAGAGGAGTTGAGGAGCGGCCAACGCAGCAACGCTGCCACGGACGGAAGCATGCTGCCGGTTAGGGCGGTGGCGGCGTGCCGGTGGCCGTCTGGACAATCGGCTTGTTTGGCAATCATTCAGGCTGCGGACATCATGTGATTGAAGCTCATCAAGGACGACGGCATCCGGCTCGACTGGATTCGGGCTTTCTGGTCTAAAGGCGGAACGCTAGGTTTCCGCTTTCACCTCACTCAAGCGGTCACACAAGCGCTTTCGGATCGTGTCCGCGTGTGCCTCGACCAACTCGATCAGTGCAGCGTTCCTCCCGTGCTGCAACGCGGCCATGCCGGTCGTACCGGTGCCCGCGAAGCAGTCGAGCACCCAGGAGCCCGGCGGCGACCCCGCCAGAATGCACTTCGCCGCCAACTCGACCGGGAAGGTGGAAGTGTGGTCGCCTTTTCCGCTGGTTGGCCGGATGGTCCACACGTCCCGCCCCGTCCGCTGCCCTCCATCCACCGATCTCTCGCGCAGCGCGGATGCGTCAAAGTAGTAGCGCGGGCTCTTGGTCAACAGCAGGATGTGCTCATACGAGTGGACCGGTCGGTCGCCGACCGGCGCGGGAGCGAAGTTTGGCTTCACCCACACGATCATGGATCGAACCCACCAGCCGTCAGCCTGTAGTACGAGGGCCAGCCGCTCCGGGATGAGCATGCGGTCTTTGTCCTTTAAACCGTGCTTGGCCATCCGGCTACTGTAGAGCGTTCGACCATCGGCCGCGGCGTCCCTCCAATGTCCTTGCGAGTTCTGGCCCGAGGCCATATCGCGCGCCACGCTTCGCTTGCCGTCTGGCCGGATGGCGCGTCGGGTGCAGTAAGTGTCGTCGATGACGATCCAGACCGTGCCGTCCGGATGGAGGACCCGTCGGACCTGTCGGAACACGCCTGTGAGCGTCGCCACGTAGGCGTCAGGCGAGTCCTCAAGGCCGATCTGGTCAGCGTGGCGCTCGTCCCGGAGCCAAAAGTACGGCGGGCTGGTCACGCAGCAGTGGAAGTGGTTACTGGGCAGGCGGCGTAGCAAATCGCGGCAATCGCCAACGTGAAGGATTGCTCGGCCGCCGTCCCGGCCCAGTGTGGGGCTCGGCTTCTTTCGCGGAACGTCACGCGGCGGAGGCCCACCGTCGATCCACGCCTCTACCTCCACAAGCGTCATAGCGTATCCTTCCGGACTCCGCGGCCCGTCCACAGGGACGATCCTGTAGAGGCCGAAATCCAAAGCGCGGGCGTCGCGGCGAGGCGACTTTTCTAGGCTGTACCCCATACGGGCGAGCACGCGCCGGGCTCGGTTCTCGCGCACCTTGTATCCGGCTTCTGCATCGTCGCGCATCCGTCCAACCCGCTCGCCTTGCATATCCATGCCAGAATCGATGCCCGGACGCATGCGGGGAGGAGTGCTGCAAGACCAGTCAGAATACATCGTCGACCCCGCCACTTCACGGTCCTCGTCCTTCGCCTCATCCTGGCCCGCGCTAGTGGCCTTGGCAGCCTCGTCGACTGGGAATGATGCCGTCGTCGCGGGTGCGGTGTTGGCTGTGTCGCCCGCCGCGTCCCGATCGTCGATCACTACCGGACTGGCGGTCGGCTTGTTGGTCGTGGTGGTGGCCGACTTATCGGCGGCCGTGCTGATGGAATATTCGCCGTTCGGACGCTGAGCAGCGCTCAGGGTTTTGTCGTTGGTCATAGTTCACACAGCCTCTCTCAATCCGCTGTCGCACGCGCGCAGCGGAGGGGTCGGATAGGATTGGGGGGTCGGCGCAGGGATGACCCCGCGAGGGGTCAGGTCTCCCTAGGCTGGGGTGGTCAACGCCGCGTAGGGATGGCGATGCCCGCTTTCTTGTCTCTGCTGCTTGTCATGCTGTCCCTCTAGCTATGCGCTGGCGCATTAGTGGAACAAGGCAGGACGGCGTGCCAGGGAGGGGCGGGTCCGAGACGGGGCCTGAGCTTCGGTTGAGGGTTCGTACTCGCTGCTAGCATGCGCGGCTGCTGCCGTTGGGGAGAGTATATTCAAAGACTTAGATTGGATTCTATAACTGCACGCAGCCGTGGCTGATGTGGAGGAGAACGGATAAGAGCGGCGCCCGCACCTTCCGTTGTTGTTCACCTCGGCTTTCGCGGTCACGCTCGGGACCCTTTCCGACGGTACGTATCGTGGTCAGCGATGCGTCGCTCGTAGCGAGGAGGTGGCTGTCGTGGCCGAGCAAGTTTCCCGTCGCAACGCAGAAGCGTCGCGCTAGGCCTCGCAACACTCATGGCGGTCGGAGCTACGTGATGTATGAGACGCGCCTGAACCGTCACCACATGACGCCTGAGAGCAGACTCTAGGACCGCGACTGCCTCGGCGGTCACGCCTCTGCACCGGATCGACATCAAAGCTCGGGGCTGGCCAGCGGTGCCCCATGCGCTTCTGTGTCGGGTTCGGCCACAGACGTTGTGCAGCTCACCCTCTCTTCGTTGAGGAGATCATCTGGGAACAGCAGCCCCGCGACACCGATCAGCAGGTACTCGGCGAAAGGCAGTGGGCAGGCGCCGAACTCCCGCCAGATGTTCGGCGATCGTGGCCCCTAGGCTGCGCAGCAGAACTGCGCCTCCACACCGGGGTGCAACGCCGCGCCAGGACCCGGTGGGTTGGCCCTTGCCGACGCTCCGACCATCGGGGGGACGGGGGCCGGTCCCAGAGTGATCCCGCTCGAAGGTGGAGGCGCCACTGACCGCGGAACAGCCCTAGGAGAACGGCTTTCGCATGGCCGCGGTGAGACGACGCGAAGTCGGGTGGCTGGCCTGATGCACCGCTTCCCCCCTCGTGAAGCGAAACTCCCTCGACGAAAATCCCATATTGGTACCAAATGCCCTTCCAGGGACACCTTCCAGGGACACCATGCGGCACAGCGAGGAGCAGCAGGCCAACACAGCGGAGCGGCGGGTTCGGCGAAAGGCCGGTCGGAACAAGCTCCTTCTCTCGCGCAGCCGATCGCGCACGCAGGGGAGCAGCGACTACGGCCTTTACGAGCTTTCGGACGAAAGTGGCCAAATTCTCGCACGCGGCTTGACGATTCAGCAGGCCGAGGAGTGGTTGGAGAAGCCTCCGGAGACGACGCCGCTGCCCTTCCACTACCACACCGGCCATGCCCTCGACCGTTTGCGCCGCATGCCTTCGGACACTTTCGACTGCTGCGTGACCTCGCCTCCCTATTGGTTCTAGCGTGACAATCACCACAAGCGCCAGATCGGCCTTGAGCGCACAGTACAGCGGCACATGGCTGAACTGTGCGAGGTGTTCGACGAACTCCTCCGGGTGATGAGTCCGAAGGGGACGTTGTGGCTGAACGTCGGCGACAGCTACTCAACGCGTCGCAAGATCAAGGAGCATCGCCGCAAGGGTCAGCATCTCTCCTGGGCGGAGCAATCAAAGCGCGGCTTGACGATTAGCGGTGCCTTGGGCTTGCCACAGAAGAACCTGTTGCTTCTGCCGGAGCGCATCGTCTCCATTCTACAGGAGAGGGGTTGGACGCTGCGGTCGCGCATCACTTGGGTGAAAACGCACACGTTAAAGGACCGTGATGATGATCGACCGCGCCGCGTCACCGAGCCGGTGTTCCTGCTGACCAAGCAAGCTAGGCACTACCACTGGCGTACGGTCCGAGGCTGTGAGACCGATGTGTGGACCATCCCTCCGGCGAGCGGCCAGGACGATCACTCAGCGAGAATGCCTTTGGAGATGGCGCTGCGGTGCATCCAATGCGGCTCCCCTCCGGGCGGGCACGTCATCGACCCCTTCGCCGGATCGGGAACGACGGCCGTGGCGGCGGCGCGGACCGGGCGGGAGAGCACCAGCATAGAAATCAACAAGCGAACTGCGCAGGCCGCCCGGACGCGGTTGCGGGCGTTGATAAGCGCGGTGGCCCCACCATAGAACGCGCGTGCTCGGTTGCGCCTTCGACGCTGCATGGCCAAGCAACGCAGACGCATTCAGATCGCCCAACTAGCAGGCACGATTATAGCCCGGCCGGGCAAAGCGATGCGGGTTGGTGCGGATGGCGGAGCCAGAGCGGACGTGCCGCCCAGGCTTCCCGATTCAAAGCAACGCCGCGCGGCCCCGCTCCTCCAAGCAGTGCATCATGTGAAGCGGGCCTTCGGCGTCCTAAGGCTTCGCCGCTAGGGCCGGATCAAGGCAACGGCTGTCTAGCTATGAATCTCTTTGCCAGTTCTGTCTCGACGAGACATCCGCAAGGACGAATATCGCCACCGAGATGAAACAGCTAGCATCGTACCCTTACGGCGGCTTGCCCCCCGGACGAAATCGGAAGGCACAGTTCGAGGTAGGGATGGCAAAGGCGCGGAAAGCAGTCACCAGGGGCGTAGCAAGATCGTTTTCGGCCATGTGCAGCCAAAGAGCGCCGCGCATTGCGAGAGGGCTGGACGATTGTGCGAGGGTCAGGGAGTACTCGCCCAGCCATTCAGGACATGCCGCCATGACCGATTATTCCGCTTTCAACAGCATCGATGACGACATCCCCGGAAACGGCAATGACCTCTTTGATCACGTGGTCAAGATGCCCAAGACCATCGCCATCCTGCACGTCATGCACGTTGCTGGGTTCGTGCCGTGCGGGCTCGTGCAGCAGAGTTGGAGTTGTCGGTCATGCCTTGCACAGTGCATCACGAAGACCGGGCGAGGGCTGCTGTGGTCGTGGGCCAGAGGGGCGGCAAGACCGCGCAGCCAACCTTTAACTTCACTGCTGTGTTGGAGGGTTGCGAGGGTGTGCTGATCCTCTCGCCCTACTGGGGCAATGATGTCTGATTGAGTGATTCGATCCTCATTAGCCGGTCTCCTGAATGGTGTAGGGAGACGGCACGCACATCGCGGTGGAAACCTGACAACGAAGCTTCATAGGAGACGAGGTGACGGGAGGGCCACCTAAGTCCAAGACACTGCGGTGCGGCATCATGCGTCAGCGGCGTCACGCCTGCTGCCCGCGCCGATGTCGATCACGGCCGAGGGCGCATCCGGGAGCAGATCGCAGAGCCCTGCGTGCAGGATCGTGGGGTCGATCGCCTCGTAGTGCCACACGACCGAAGCGGCGTTGGTTAGGTACCAGTCGCGGGCATGATCCGGTGAGGAGTCGGGGCGCAGGAGAGTAAGACATCACGACGATCGTGGTCTCGCGGCCACCGGGGTAGAGCCTCGGTCGGCCGCGCAAACCTGTCCGCTGTGTGTCGGGAGGACCTGTTGCTCCGGCGGTGAGCGCAACTTCTCCTCCCAATCGGCATCCGGCTTGGCACTCGATCACGCATGACAGCCTGCCTGTTGGACCCAAGCACGAATGCGAAGTCACCGACACGACGGGCACGCCGAGCGGCGGAGCGGGCGACGCCGCGGGGCGAGGCGTAAGCCCGACCCTGTCGTGTCTGGCGCTTCCTCGGGTGGAACGCGCCTTGGGGCGCGTTGCCGCCCGCGTAAGACCGATTAGTTGTCATGCCAAATCGCGGCTCGATGTGGCGGTCCGGTATGCCAACCCATGTTGTGATCTATGCGGGACGGCGTGCTGTATGGCGTGCGGATGTGCGGTCCGTCAGGCGTATCACTATGGAGGTCAGGTCCGGCGCCGAGATTCGAACCCCCTTCAACAAAACTGCTGTAGATTCGAACCCCCTTTAATAAAAAACAGAGAAGAGTCGAACCCTCCGCAAAGAATGAGTGCCGTTAGTGAAATGACAAACGCACCATTCTCAAGAATCTAGTTGTGTCTTTTTGTTTTTTGGACCTAGAATGCTGGTCTGACCAAGCAGGATGATGCGACGTGCTGCTACGTCCGTTCCCTTGGTCCCGTCTGGTTCTCGCTTGATCGCACGTCGCTTCGGCTGTTCGCCTCGACGGGAACATCTAAATCACCCATGACGCGGTGCGTTCAGGTACCGGGCCATTGGGCGGCATACTCAACCGGCATGGTGGGAGAAGCTAGAATGACCGAATACACCGACGCTCAGGAATTGGCGGAGCAGCATGGTGGGGCCTGGGGCGAGCATCCCCAGTATCTCGTCAGCGATTGGCAGCACGAGGTCGCGGAGGGGAACACGCGGCTCGGCTACTGGGTCTGGGTGCTGCACCGCATCGAAGCGGACGAGGACGAGGACGAGGGCTAGCCGACATGGCGTCGAGGCATGACGCAGTGCGTTCAGGTGCCTGAACACTAGAGAGCCAAGCTCACTTCGTTCGCTCGTCCTGCTGTATGCGATCTCTCACTCACTGTCGCTCGCTAGAACCGATCACACGCAGCGATCAGACGGAAGAATCTCCAAGCCCTGCTCAGAGATGAACAATTCATCACAGGATTTTCCTCAAGGCTTGGCAACTGGAAAGGCGTCGCCGATCAGCGACGCCCTGGGAACAGGACTGCGGCATCATCCGGTGCCGCCTCTGTCGCCCGCCGCCTCATCGCCACAGAGATCACCGCCTACGCGGCAGCCCATCCCCCGGCGCCACTCACGACGAAGCAGCGCACCGCATTGCAGCGTCGTCGAGCGTCATCTGAGGGCTGACATGGCGAGCAGACTCGATTGGGGCCGGTTGGGGTATAAAAGACCTTGCCGGAGACCCGCTACCTCAACGGGCTGATGGTCAGCCAGAAGCCATGGTACGGCCCGGGAGACACCACCAAGCCGCCCGTCAAGACCTTCGCCCAGGAGGAAATCGCCGCCAACACGGCAGCCAACCGCCTCCGCCCGCGCCGAAGCGGAGCAGGGGAAGTGACGCCTGCACAATCCGCCTATCGAAGCCGTCAGGCCGAAGCCAAGGCGGCACGCATCGCCCGCCATCAGGGTGGGTTGGCATGGCTCCCCTTTGCATAGCCGCCGACGGCTCAATGACCACGACCTCGTGGCCGAGCAAGGCCAGCCACGCGGCGTCGCGCCCACTGCGCGCGATGATGTCGATCATGGCCGAGGGCGCATCCGGGAGCAGTTCGCGGAGCCCTGCGTGCAGGATCGCGGGGGCGATCGCTTCGTAATACGGCACGACCGAGGCGGCGTCGGCTTGGTCCAGTTGAAGGGCATGATCCGGTGCGGGGTCGGAGCGTCGGAGAATAGCACATCTCAACGGTCGTGGGCTCGCGTCCACCGCGGCAAAAGCTTGGTCGGCATGCAAACCTGTCCGCTGCGTGTCGAAAGGACCATTGCTCCGGCTACCATGTGAGTCCTTTCTTAAATCGGTCTCTGGAATGGCATTCGACATGAGGACGAGCGCCTGCCTGTGGAACCCGAGCGCGAATGCGTAGCCATGGACACGACGGAAACGCCGAGCGGCGGAGCGAGCGACGCCGCGTGGGCGAGGGCGTAAGCCCGCTTCCCGTCGTGGCTGGCGCTTTCTCGGGCGGAACGCGCCTCGGGCGCGTTCCCGCCCGTGCAAGACCATCTGATTGCCCAGACGAGTCACGGTCCGATGTGGCGGTCTGCTATGCCAACTCATGTCGTGATGTGTGCGGGACGCCGTGCGGATGTGCTGTCCATCCGGCGTATCACCATGAAGGTCAGGCCCGGCGCGGCAGCCCGCGCCCGGCCTGCGCCTGACCTCTCGGCCACCGGGCGCTGCGCGCCCTCGCTCCGGCGCGCAAGGCACGCCATCGCGTGCCCGGTCGGTCAGGCCGCGTCGCATCTGTCGTGACGAAAAGGTCGATTTCAGACGCATTGATCAGGTACAATGCATACGTGGCCACGTAGCGGACGCACTCGTGCACGAACGGCCGAATAAATACGTCACGAGCAATTCCTATATAAACACGCGTCGGACACACTATCCGACTCCACCACATTTCAGCATGTCGAGGTCACCGCGCTCGCCTGGTGACCGCATTGGAGAGAAAATTTGATTCGAGTAGAGGTGCTGGTCGGCCCGCCCGGCTGCGGCAAGACCAATGAGTTGTTGTTCGAGATGACGGCCTTACCGAGCCGCTATGTGTTCGCGCTGCCGACCACTGAACTGATCGACGAGAAGCTGCTGGACCTGAACCGCGAAGCGGCAAAGTCCGGCACCGAGCCAGTGATCAAGGCCATCCACAGTCGGGTGGCGGGCCGCCGGTCCCTAAGTGTCAGCCGCGAGATCACCGACGCCATCGACGAGTACTCGTCGCTGCCACACGTCATTCTCGTCGTAACGCATGAAGCCCTCATGCAGACCGATTTCACCTGCGTAGCGGAGAAGCAGTGGAATGCACGGATTGACGAGGTGCCCTCCGCGACCATCGCGGGCGAGTTCTGCATCCCGTCGTCGTCGCGCTTTTTCGAGGCGTGCTACACGCTGTCGGCGGTCCAGGGGACGGAATGGCACCGGGTGTCGTTGGGCAGCAACGCGCCCTCGATGAAGGACATGCTGACCGACGATCTGGTCAAGAGTCTCGCAGCGTTTCATAAGCGTGCCAAATCGCCGCACGGAATCTTCGTGGACGTAGCTGACTGGCGCGATGCGCGCGACCGCAGCGTGCGGTGGTGGTCGGCGTGGACGCCTGCTGAGTTGGCGCCTTTCGCCACATCGGTGATGGCCGCGTCGGGCTTCTTCCACAGCCTCACCCATCTGGCGGCCCGGAAGTGGTTCGGCGACGAGGTGGAGTTTGTACGTCGAGAGATCAGTGCCACTGGCTCTCGCAGGATGCCGAAGGTACACATCCGCTACTTCACGCGCTGCCACAGGGCATCGACCGAATGGTGGTTCCCCAGCGACCTCAAGAAGTCGCGCGAGGGCAAGCGCTGCCTCGCCGCTGTCTGCCGCTACCTCGAAGGGGTAGATGACCTTGGCTATTGGAGCGGCAACGCCGCCGTCGTCGATTACTTCGAGGAGCGGCTGTCGGGCGAGCAGGTGCGTCCAAAGGTGGCGGGCTCCAACAGATACCGGGGCCTGACCTCTTGCGCCTTCATCTACAGCAGCAAGGCGCGCCCTGAGGACGCCATCCTGCTGGACGTGTTCGGGCTGACGTGCGAGGAGGTTGAGCGCGCCCGCGAGCGGGAGGACATCTGGCAGTTCGTCATGCGTGGGGCGATCCGCATGGCCGAGTTCGGTGGCACCTACACGGTCCACCTTTACGATCTCTGGCAGGCCGAAGCGCTGGCGCGGATGCTCGGCGAGGAGGGCATCACAGGCGACGTGGTGCTTGAGCCCATTGAGGCGGCAGGCATCCTCGGAGTGGAGCGTCCGAAGCCCGGACCGAAGCCGGGCGCCCGGGCGGCTGCATCGGACAAGTCGTTCGAAGAGCGGGAAGCGGAGCGCCGGGTGGCCGACCGGGAGAGGAAGCGTCGCCAGCGCGAGAAGGAGCGTGCCGCGCAGGAAGCTGACGGAACCCTGCGGAGCCGTGGCCGCCCGAGAACGAACAGCGGCGCGGAGGCGAGCCCATAACGGTATAGCAGCGCGCATGGGATCGCCGCGAGGACGGTCAGTACATCTCCCTCCCGATCTCGCGGCGCGACCTCGACAAGGCACCGGCACCTCCCGGGTTTCACATTGCGGGCTCCCGGTCGCCGTCGGCCGCGCAGTCGTCCCTCGTCCAGAACACAAAATTGAACCGGCAAGGGAATGGATTGACCGGACGTGGGCTGGCGACCGATATTCGAAACGTATCGGTCGTCAGGGTCGCAGATGAGCGGAACTCCATCAGGAGCGGACGGGGGTCATGCGGCGGATGACCCGACGCTCCTGGCACTAGCCGATGCCTCCGACGGAGCACGGACGGTATCGCCGCAGGCTTTGATGGCGTGGGCTCGGGCCGAGGACTACGCCCGGGCCTCGCGCGCCTCCGCCACCCGCCGCGCCTACCGCTCCGATTGGGCGCACTTCGAGGCGTGGTGCCGGACGAACGGTCTCGCCGCCCTTCCGGCTCCGCCGCAGACCGTCGGCGCCTACCTCGCCGCCCATGCTGACGCGCTGGCCCCGACGACGCTGAGCCGTCGGCTGTCGTCGATCGCCGTCGCGCATCGTCTCGCCGGGTTTCAACTCGACACCCGGCACCCCGCAGTGCGCGACGTGATGGCGGGCATTCGCCGCGAGCGCGGGACTGCACCTCGCCGCGCCGCCCCCGCGACAACGGACATCATCCGCCGCACGGCCGCAGCCTGCGATGTGCGGACGCCGATCGGGTTACGCGACCGCGCCCTCCTCCTCATCGGCTTCGCGGGCGCGTTCCGCCGGTCCGAACTCGTCAGCCTCGACCAGCGCGACCTCGCCTTCGGACCCGAGGGCGTGCGGATCACGCTGCGCCGCTCCAAGGCGGATCAGGAGGGCGCGGGCGAGGTGGTCGGGGTCGCGCGGATCGACGGCTCGCCGACTTGCCCGGTAGCGGCACTGGAAGCGTGGCTGACTGCGGCGAGCGTCCCCGAGGGACCGGCGTTCCGATCTGTCGATCGGCATGGCAGGGTCGCCGCAACGGCGCTGGACGACCGCGCGGTCGCTCGGGTTGTGCAGAAGCTTGCCGCAGCGGTCGGGCTCAACTCATCGGCCTACAGCGGCCACAGCCTGAGGGCCGGGTTCGCCACGAGCGCCGCCATGCACGGCATTGAGGAGCGGCGCATCGCCAAGCAAACGCGCCACAAGTCGGCGGTCGTGCGCACCTACATCCGCGACGGCGAGGTGTTCGTGCGCAACGCCTCGTGTGAGGTTGGTCTTTGAACGTGGTTGAAGGAGTCGGGGACACCGGCGGCAAGTCCGGTCGGCAATTCCATGGAACACGATCGGGGCCGTGCTCAGGAATTCAATATACACGCGCTAAGAATCTCAGGGCGGTGCTGGGCAGGGGAATACCCAGGGGGCGGCACCCTAGGGTCTGGACAGCCCTGCGCGGGCAGCGCGGTCAGCTATAGCGCCGGGCGAACGCGATCCGGCGGTCGGGGAACCGCTGTCCAAGGGCAAGCGAGTAGCGTTCGAGCAGCGGGTCGGCGGTGTGCTGTGTTAAGCGGCCATCAGCGTGTTGCCAGAGCCAGTTGCCACACAGGTCTGAGTATCCCGAGAACGTCCCGTCCTCGGCCGAGATCACCGTGACCTTCGCACCGCCGCCGATCCAGATCATCGTCGCGCCCGGCGCGAGGGCGATGCTGTCGATGATGGCCCGCAGGGCTCCGTTGATCTCGGCCCTTGCCTCGGCGCGCTCCTGCCCCTCGTCAACGCTGGTCGCCATTGCGCACAGGCGCCGCACCGCCTGGATGTGCTCGCCCGCTCCGTTGGCGTTGGCCTCGGCGCGCTGACGCTCCTGGACTGTGAGGAGATCACGGTTCAGCGCGGCCTTCTCCGTGCGCCACTCGGCCAATTTGTGAGCGATGTCCTCCTCCGTAATATCGTCGCGGTCCAACAGCGCCGAGGACCGCTTGGCGATAAAGTTAAGCCGGGCGGTGATGCGCTCAGTTTCCTCCGCGATGGTCGACTCGCTCGATTTGGGAGCGAGACTTCCGGGCTCGAACAGCACACCTGTGCAGGCATCGAGCACCTGACGCTCGATCTCCAAGTAGCGGATCACCGCCTTCTGGACGCACCCGGTGCCGTTATCGGCGGACCGGCACCGGAGCCAGTGATAAACGGTCTCCCGGCCGGTCGGCCGGTGCCGCCGGAACACCATCGGACCGCCACAGGCGGCACAATGGACGAGAGACGAGAGCATGTTCGGGAACCCGTCGCCCCGCCGCCCGCCATGACCGGCCCGCCGCCCGCCGCCGAACTGCCTGCGCCGGGCTGCGATGGCCTCCTGGGCGGCCTGGAAGCGCTTCTCGGTCATTCCGGGGACCACGGGGTAGACGACATGTGTCTCGCCCTGGCGCTCCACCAAGGCGCCGGTTTCGCCATCGACCTCTGTCCATGTCAATTCGCCGAGCAGCCGCCGGTCGTGCAGCAGCGACGCCACGGTGGCGACGGACCATCCGCTGGACCCCCGCTCAGTCCTGAGGCCCCAGGGCGCGCACCGCTCGTCACCCGCGAGCCAGTCGCGGTTCAAGCCATTCACGATCGACCAGACGCCCTGCCGGTGAATCTCTCGAAACACCCGGTCGATCACGTATAGGGGGCCAGGGAGGAAGTCGTAGGTGCGCTTCGGATCGCGCTTGTCGCCGACCGTTACGAGCCAGCCCGGCGTGTTGGCCGTCGCGGGCCTCCCGGTCTCAATGGCGAGCTTCTGTTTCTCGCGTTTGGCGAACCGGACGTTGCGTGACTTGGTGGCCGACTCCTCATGACCGATACCCAACTGGATCAGCGCGAACGCCAGGATGATCGAGCCGCCCGGTCCGTCGATGACGGCGGCATTGATAAGCTGGTTCGACTTCTTGATGAAAAAGCCGATCCCCGCGTGAATCAGGTCGCTGAACAGCCGCTCGGCCCTGGAATTCTTCATTCGGGTCAGACGGGTCCATTCGTCGAGGATGATGACCACTCCGCGCGGCACTTGATTGAGGGCAATCCGCTTGAGCAGCTTGCCCATCTCGCCTCGAAAGACATTCTCGCCGCTGTAGCCGGACAAGCCGTGGTCCACCAAGGGATGGGGGTGCAGGGGCAGACCGACCTGTTTGGCGATGTCGGCGTCCGGCTTGGAGCGCTCCTGCCGGTCGAGGCCAGTACCCTCGATCTGGATGGCGGTGCTGACCCGGCGGTAAGGCTGAGCGTAGGGACGGCAGGGATCGAATGTCAGGGCATCAGCAGGCATGCGGCCCGTCATAACGATCCCTGCTGGTCTCCACAATCCTCGTTGCCTTGTTGAAGCAACCGAAGGTGACGGTGCCGCCAGCGAGCGCCGGCAGCGGCGCGACCGGCGGCGCATAGGGCGGCGGCAGGTAGCATACATAGCCGTCCGGCAGCCGCAGCAGGCGTTCGGTGTAGTGCCGCTCGAAGCCGGGCGGCGTTTCCCAACGGTCGGTCAGCATCCAGTCGCAGGCGGCGAGGCCGAGGGTCGAGAACTGCGCGCCGACCCATTTCACCTGCACCGGCGCCGGGCGGTGCGGCAGCACGAAGGGCCGGCCGCCTTCGCCGTAGCCGCCGAGTTCGATGAGGATGTCGATGCCGTCCGCAGCGATCTGCGCGGCGATGTCGGCATCCTCGAGCGCGCCGACCTCGCGCCAGCGGGCGCAGCGGGCGCGGAAGCGGGCGGCGAGCGGGTCCGTCCGCGGCTTCAGCGAGTAGGCGGTGATCTCGAAGTCGCGCTCCGGCAGCGCTTCCACCCCGGCCAGCGTCAGCCAGCCGACCGGATGCTGGCCGAGGCCGCCGGAGAGCAGGCCAAGCCGCAGCCGCCCCTCGCCCCGCCGCCGGCCGGCGACGAGCGGCGCCGCGGGCGGCAGCGCCGCGCCGATCGCCTCCGCAGCGCGGCGGAGATTGGCGGCCGTGCCGGCCTCGGGATGATAGGGCAGCACCGCGATGCGGTTGACCAGGGCGGCCACCCCTCCCCCCGCCAGCGAGGCATCGGCAGCGGCGAGCGCGGCCTCCTGCTCGCCGAGCGTGTTGAGGGCAAGGGCCTGGTTCAGCAGCAGCGTGGGGTGCGGGCCGAAATCGGCGATGGCGGCGGCGAGGATGTCGAGCATGGCCGAGAGACGGTTGGCCTTCCACAGCACCGTCGCCAGCCGGTTGCGGAGATCGAGATCGGCGGGCCGAGCCGCGATGGCGGCGCGGAGCGTGGCCTCCGCCTCGGCGCCCCGCCCGGCCTCGGCCAGGGCATGGCCGAGGGCGGCCAGGATATCCGCCTCGCCGGGTGCCAGGAGATGGGCGGCGCGCAACTCGGCCAGCGCGGCGGTGGGCCGTCCGGCGGCCTCGTGCAGCCAGGCCGCGGCGAGCGGCCAGCCGGCGGCGAAGGGCTCAGCCGTCGCGCGGGCGGCGATTTCGGCAAGGGCCGCCTCGGGGCCGAGCCAGGCGAGGCTGGCCTCGCCGAAGAGGCGGGCGGCGGCGGCATGGGCGGGGCGGGCCGCGAGGACGCCGGCCGCGCCGGCCGCCGCGGCCGCGGCCTGCCCCCCGGCAAGGTCAAGGCGGCCAAGGGCCAGGATGAGCTCCGGCTCGGCCGGATCGATTCCCCGCGCGGCACTCAGCAGGGCGCGGGCCTCGGCGGTGTCGCCGAGCATGCCCGCAAGGGCGGCATGGGCCGGGACGTGGCAGGGGTCGCGCGCCCGAGCGGCGCGGAACAGGGCTTCGGCGCCCGCCCTATCGCCGCGCAGCCCGGTGATGGTGGCGAGGCGGAAGGGCGGCTCCGCCTGCTCGGGCAGCGCCGCCATCGCCGTGCGCAGATGCGGCTCCGCCTCCGCCAGGCGACCGAGGGCATGCAGGGCGAGGCCGAGATTGAGCCCGGCCCAGGCGCCCTGGTCCGGGTCCGCCAGCGCGGCGGTGAGCGGGGCGAGCGCCGCTTCCGGCAGGCCGGCCCTGAGCGCGTCGAGCCCGGCCCGATAGGCGAGCGCGCCCATCAGTTCAGCACCGGCCGCACGAGGAGCAGCATGCCCTCGACCGCATGGTCGCTCTCGAGGCGTAGCGCCTCCGCGCGCTGCTCGATGACGGCGAGGCCGGCCTCGGCGAGGCACCGGGCGACGTAGTCGGGCGCGTGGGCGTATCGGCCGGAGGCGCCAAGCCGCCATGGCCCCTCGCCCGGCGGCAGCCGCTCCAGGCTGAAGAGCAGCGCGCCATCCGGCGCCAGCGTCGCGCGGCAGAGGCGCAGCGCCTCCTCGAGCCGGCCGAGATAGATGAAGACATCCGCGGCGACGATCAGCGCCTGCGGCGGCAGGCCCTCGCGCAGCGCGGCGGTGATCTCGGCCTGGCGCAGCTTGGCATAGAGATGCTTGGTCGCGCCCTGCTCCAGCATGCCGCGCGACAGATCGATGCCGGTGAGTGGACCGCCCAGCAGATCGGCAAGGGCGACGCCGACGAGGCCGGTGCCGCAGCCCAGGTCGAGCACGGGGCCAAGCTTGGCCGCGCCTGCGGCGACGTCCGGCCAGTGGCGCTCCACCATTCGCCGCACCAGGCCGGGCACGCGGTAGCCGAGGCCGAGGAGCGATTGCTCGAAGCGCGGCGCATAGCCGTCGAACAGGGCGGCGACGTAGTGATCCGTTGCGCGCTCCGTCCCCTCCCCCGTTGCCGCGGCGGCGAGATGGGCGAGGTAGCCGTTGCCGGGCGAGAGCCGCGCCGCGGCGGTGAAATGCGGCCCGGCCTCCTCCATCCGGCCGGCGGCGACCAGGGCATGGGCGAGGACGCTGTGCAATGAGGCGTCGGGGATGCCGGCGGCGAGGCCGGCTTCGGCGAAGGCGATGGCAGCGGCGGGGTCGCTCGCGAGCAGGGCGTTCTGCGCCTGCAGGGCGGCGAAGCGGGGCTGATCCGGCGCCTGGCTGCGGCAGAGGGCAAACGGCTCGGCCGCAGCCTCGCGCCGGCCAGCCAGCATGAAGGCCTGGCCGAGGTGGGCGCGCAGGCCTGCATCGGCAGGCTCGGCGCGCACGGCCTCGCCGAGGAACCAGATCGCCTCGTCGAAGCTGCGGATCTCAAGCAGGGCGGTGCCGAGCATGGCCTTGGCGGCGGGGTCCCAGGGCGTCGCCATCACCGCCGCGGCGGCATCGTCGACAGCGCCCCTGCCGTCGCCGCGGGCGAGGCGGATTCGCGCGCGAAGCCGGCGGGCGGCGGACCACTCGGGATCGGCGGCGACCGCCGCATCGGCGGCCGCCTCAGCCTCGGCCAGGCGCTCCAGCGTGGCGAGCGCCTCCGCCCGCATCAGCGCCGCGGCGGGGGCTAGGCCGGGCAGGCGGGAAAGGCGGTCGAGGATCGGCAGCGCCTCCTCCGCCTGGCCGTCCCGCAGGCATTGGCGGGCGCCGGCATGCAGACGGGCGCCGAGCAGCGCATCGGGCGCGGCGGGAACGGTCATCACATCCCTCCCCTCAGCGCCAGAGGGCAGCGGCGAAGTGGTCGTTCATCTCGGCGACGAAGTCGAGGTCCGGCTGCTCCGCCCCGCATTCGCGCAGCACCGCCATGGCGACGCCGGCGATGCTGGCGCGCAGCTCGGCCGGCAGGGCGTTGGTCGGATCCATCACCGATGCCTGCACGGCATCCCAGAGCCGGCGGTTGTCGGCGACGGCGCGGGCGCGGGCGAGCGGGCCGCCATCGCGGCCTTCGCGGATGGCGCGGTTGGCGCGGGCGAAGACCTCCGCCTCCATCTGGCGCGTGGAGAGGCGGCGCCGATAGGCGGCGGCGCCGCGATTAGCCTGGGTCTCGGTCTCGGGGGTCATGCGCAGCACTCCTTCCTGGAGGGGTGCGCGGTCTCAGCCGATGGCCGGCTTCCTGCCGGCCCGGCCGCCGCCTGGCTTGGCCTTGCGAAGCGGGGTGGCGCCTAGGGGCTCCTTCGCCCTTCGGCGAGCCGCTTCAGCGGAACAGGCTCAGCAGCGTCTGCGGCGCCTGGTTGGCGATGGAGAGCGCCTGGGTGCCGAGCTGCTGGCGGATCTGCAGCGACTGCAGCGTCGCCGACTCCTTCGCCAGGTCGGCATCGACCAGCGCGCCGAGGCCGGTCTGCTGCGCGTCCATCTTCGCCTTGTTGTAGTTGATCTGGTTGTCGATGTAGCTGGTGTAGCTGCCGAAGCTGTTCAGCTGGCTGAGCGTATTGGTGATCGCCTTGTTCACCGCGCCGGTCTTGGTCAGCGCCGAGGAGGCGTCGCCCCGCGTCCAGGCATTGGCGCCGGAGACGGTGTTGAAGATGTTGGTGATCGCCTTGTAGCCGCTGAAGGTGTAGAGCTCGCCCGCGCCGTTGCGCACCACCTTGTTGGCGAGCGTGGTGGGGTCGTTCAGCACGTTGGTGCCGTTGTAGCTGGCGTCCTTGATGAAGGACTGGATGTTGCTCGTCAGCTCCTTCGCGCGCGACTGGTACTGCGTGCGTTGCTCGGCGGAGATGTTGGCATCGGCCAGCTTCACCGTCACCGCCTGCAGGCTCTGCAGCGCGTCGGAGACGTTCTTCAGGCTGGCGGAGGTCACCTCGAGCAGGCCTTTGGTGCCGCCCAGCTGCTCGTTGGCGGAGGCGGTTGCCGCGATCTCGCCGCGGACGCGCTCGGCCACGGCAAAGGCGGCGCCGTCATCCTTCGCGTCGGCGACGCGGTAGCCCGTCGAGATGCGCTTCTGCGTGGCTGCCAGCGCGTCGGAGGTCTTGTTCAAGGAGGCGAGCGCCACCTGGGCGCCGGCATTGGTGTGGACGGAGTTCAGCGGCATATGGGTTTTCCCTTTGGTCGCTGGCCCGGCTCGTCCGGGACCATGCGAGCAGTCTCCGCTCCGGAA
Organism: Belnapia sp.; assembly: GCF_059504005.1. Classification (NCBI taxonomy): domain Bacteria; kingdom Pseudomonadati; phylum Pseudomonadota; class Alphaproteobacteria; order Acetobacterales; family Roseomonadaceae; genus Belnapia; species Belnapia sp. The sequence goes on from NZ_JCACHU010000169.1 coordinate 17,411, forward strand.
GTGAAAAGGCGGTTAAGGCGCGAGGCGAAAACGCGCGCCTCATCCCGGGTCGAAGGCATGGGCGGCGAGGTCGATGGCGAGCATCGCCGGACCGGGCGCGGGCCTCGGCGTCAGGAGGGCGAGGGTGCCGGCGCTGCCGGCCAGCTCGTAGTGGCGCAGCAGCGGGCCGCGATAGGCGGCGCGGCTCCAGAAGTCATGCACGAGCACCAGCGCGCCGGGGGCGAGGCGCGGCAGGCCGGCCAGGGCGCAGGCGACGCGGAAGCGGCCATCGACGAGCACGCAGTCGACCTCGCCGGCGGCCTCCCAGGGGTCGCGCCAGTAAGCCGGCCAGCGGGGCAGGCTGGCGGCATCGCCGGGAAAGCCCCAGGGGCCGGTCGGGCCGATATCGACATGCAGCAGGCGCAGCCGCCCTTCCGCCATGGCGGCGGCATTGGCGGCGGCGACGCGCTCCAGCCAGGCGCGGTCGCTGTCGATGGAGAGCAGGCGGAGAAGGCCGGCGGCGAGCAGCAGCCCGGTGCTGCCGCCGCAGCCGAATTCCAGGCCGGCGCGCCGGTCGGCGACGGCGGCGAGCAGGGCCTGCTCCGCCGCCGTCATGGCGGGTTGCAGCCCGGTCTCGGGGATGGCGTTCACGCGGCGGCTCCGTTTTGGGGCGCCGCCACTCTGGCTCCGCAATGGTTAGCGAAGCGCGAAGATCGCGGGGCTCAGGCGAAAAGAATGTCGCCGGGCGCGAGCGCCGCGCTGCCGGGCAGGACGGCCGAGGCCGTCACCGGGGCATGGATGGTGCCGTCGGCGGCGAGCCCATGCGCATCGACCCAGATGGGCATGCCCTGGTCGTCATAGACGGCATGGCCCTGGCCGCTGCGGTCGGCGCCGGCGAGGCGGCCGTTGCCATGGCCGTAGAACAGCCGCGCATCGGCCGGCAGCGGCGCGGCGAAGTCGAGCTGTAGCGTGCCGGGGCCGGTGACGGTGGCGGCGGTCGCGGCGGCCCTCGCCCCCGTCGCCTCGCTGATCGCGGTCCAGCCGGTGCCGCGGGCGGCATCGGCATCGAGCGGGGCAAGGCCCTGCGCCGCGTCATGCGCGACGGTGAGGGCGAGCTGGCGGTCGCCGATGCGGCTGGCCTGCACCACCTGCGGGCCGAGGTCGTCGACCTGGCCGCCGGCGAGCGCCACGGGCGAGCCGGGCCTGGCATGCTCCGCCCAGTCCTGGGCGAGCGAGAGGGCGAGGCGCTCGCCGGTCTGCATCCCGTCCGCGTCCGACTGGTGCGGGCCGCCATAGTCGAGGGTGCCCCAATCCCCGTCGAGGTTGTTGAAGCTCATGTCGGTGTCGAGGGCGCGGGCGCCGATGCGGGCGTTGAAGGCCGGGTCGGCGGCCAGCTCCTCCATGCCGATGCGGATGGCCTGGTGGCCGGCGCCCGTCCCCTCGGAATAGGGGATGGCGCTGACGAAGTGATAGGCCAGCGCCCCCGCGTCCTGGCCGAAAGCGGCGCGGAGCAGGGTGGCCTCGCCGCGGACCGCACCCTCCCATTCCGCGGGCGTCAGGCCGGCGTCGCGGCTGTCATACTCGCTGTGGAACCAGACGACGGCGGTCGGCGCCGCCTTCTGCGCGGAGGGGAGGTTGCCGACATAGTTGAGCAGGCTCTGCTCCAGCTTGGCCTCGCTCCAGCCCTCGCCGTCGGTGTCCGGCTTCAGCCATTCGCCGAGCAGGGCGGTGCCGCTGAAGACGGTGTTCGCGCTGCGCCCGTGGGCGGAATATTCCAGGCTGACCTTGTCGCTGACGCCGTCGAAGCCAAGCAACTGCTCGACCCGGTCAATCATCGCCTGGGCGCTGCCATTGTACTCGCCCATGAGCTGGGCGTTGGACTGGCCCCGGAGCAGGACATTCAACTGCAATGCAATACCTCACGATGTACCCAATTCTGGGCTGGAACGGCCCGGATGGGTGTCGTGATGGATCAATACTGCCGCGGGTCCTACACGCGATGCAGTGAGCGATTCAGGGTTGCAGCGCGGCAGAGAGGATCGCTCGCGGCGCCGCCTCCCTGCCCTCCTCCATGCGGAACAGCAGCTCGGCCGAGACCCAGGACAGGACCAGGGCCAGCATGCCGGCGAGGCAGGCCTCCTGCAGCGGCCCGAGGCCGATCACGGTGATGCGGAGGCCGCCCGCCACGGGGCCGGGCTTGGGACGGCCCGGCGGCGGGGGGATGTGGTTCGGGTCCAGCGGGGCGATCGTTGGCATGCCCCGATGAGAACAAATCCCGAACCGTGAATCAAGGATTAATGTTCGCGAGGCGTTCCCTCACTTTCCTTCGGCAGGCGGATCCCGGTCAAGGCCTGATAGGCGCGGATGACGAAGGCATCGTCCTTGCCGCCATGCCCCTGCGCGCTCGCCGCGATGAAGAGCTGCTGCGCCTGGGCGGCGAGCGGCGCCGGGAAGGCCACCTCGCGGGCCAGCTGCGTCACCAGCCCGAGATCCTTGACGAAGATGTCGACGGCCGAGCGCGGCGCCTCGTCGCCCTCCAGCACATGCGGCATCCGGTTCTCGAACATCCAGGAATTGCCGGCCGCGTTGGTGACGACGTCGAACAGCGCCTGCGGCTCGATCCCCGACTTGATGCCGAGGGCCATCGCCTCCGCCGCCACGGCGATGTGCACGCCGGCGAGGAGCTGGTGCACCACCTTCATCGTGCTGCCGAGGCCGGGCGCCTCGCCGAGGGTCCAGACCTTCTTCGCCACGGCGGCGAAGATCGGCGCGGCCCTGGCCATCGCGGCCTGGCTGCCGGAGGCCATCACCGTCATCGCCCCGGCCCGCGCCCCGACCGCGCCGCCGGAGACCGGGGCATCGACATAGAGGAAGCCGAGCCCCTCGGCCCGGGCGGCGAGGCGGCGGGCACCCTCGGGCGCCATGGTGGAGGAGACGATGAGCACCGCGCCGGGCGCGAGGCGCGGGGCGGCGCCGTCGGGGCCGAACAGCGCCGCCTCGGCCTGCTGCGCGTTGACGACGAGGACGAGCACGGCCTCGGTCCCCTCCGGCAGCTCCGCGGCGCGGGCGGCGGGGGTGCCGCCGGCGGCGGCGAACTCTGCCCGCGCCGCCTCGCGCGGATCGACGCCGGCGACCTCCATCCCCCCCGCCTTCACCAGGTTGAGGGCGGCGCCCATGCCCATGCTGCCCAGACCAATGACCCCGACGCGCATGGCGCTGCCTCCCTCTCCGCTGCGGCGGCGAGGCTCGGGTGGCGCGCGGGCAGCGTCAAGCGCTAGCCTTCCCTCGACGAGGGAGAGGAACGGCCATGAACCTGCATGCCATGCTGCGCCGCCGGGCGGCGGAGGGGCGTCCCGTGACCGTCGGCGTCATCGGCGCCGGCAAATTCGGCTCCATGTTCCTGGCCATGGCGGTGCGGATGCCGGGCGTGCAGGTGGCCGGCATCGCCGACCTCTCCATCCCCCGCGCCCGCGATGCGCTGGCCCGGATCGGCTGGGAGGCGGAGCGCCATGCCGCGGCTTCGCTCGACGCCGCCCTGGCGACGGGGGGGACGCATCTCACCGAGGATGCGATGGCGCTGATGGCGGAGCCGCGCATCGAGGTCATCGTGGAGTGCACCGGCCATCCGGCCGCCGGCATCAGCCATGCGCTGGCGGCGATCGGGCATGGCAAGCACATCGTCATGGTGAATGTGGAGGCGGACGTCCTCGCCGGGCCGCTGCTCGCCGCCCGGGCGCGGCAGGCGGGCGTCGTCTATTCGCTGGCCTATGGCGACCAGCCGGCGCTGGTCTGCGAGCTGGTCGACACCATCCGCGCCATGGGCCTGCCCGTCACCGCCGCCGGCAAGGGGACCAAGTACCTCCCCGCCTATCACGACAGCACGCCGGAGACGGTCTGGGGCCATTACGGGCTGACGGAGGAGCAGGCGCGGCTCGGGGGGATGAACCCGCAGATGTTCAACTCCTTCCTCGACGGCACGAAGTCGGGGATCGAGATGGCGGCCATCGCCAATGCCACCGGCCTCGCCCCGCCCGAGGACGGGCTCCGCTTCCCGCCCTGCGGCACCCACGACCTGCCGCGCGTCTTCGCCGGGGCGGGGGGCGTGGTGGAGGTGATCTCCTCGCTCGAGCGGGACGGGCGCCCCGTGGTGGGCGACCTGCGCTGGGGCGTCTACGCCGTCTTCGAAGGAGAGACGGACTATATCCGCCGCTGCTTCTCGGAATACGGGGTGCATTGCGACCCCTCGGGCCGCTTCGCCGCGCTCTGGCGGCCCTATCACCTGATCGGGCTGGAGCTCGGCGTCAGCATTGCCTCGGCGGCGCTGCGGCGGGAGCCGACGGGGGCGCCGGAGGCCTGGCGCGGTGATGTCGTGGCGACGGCCAAGCGCGACCTGGCGGAGGGCGAGGTGCTGGATGGCGAGGGCGGCGCCATGGTCTGGGGGAAGTGCCTGCCGGCGCAGCGCTCGCTGTCGCTCGGCGCGCTGCCGATCGGGCTTGCGCATGGGGTGCGGCTCAGGCGGGCGGTGGCGCGCGGCACCGTCGTCGGCTGGGCGGATGTCGCGGTCGACGAGGCGAGCGAGGCCGTCAGGATCCGGCGGGAGATGGAGGCGATGTAGAGCCGGGGAAGGCGCTGCCTTTTCCGGACCGCATCCGCCGGGCCGGAACCCGGCCTGGACCGGTCCGAGTTCAGGCCTGGAATGCCTCGAAGAGCGTCGAGGCGTTCGGGATGCGGTCGGGGTGGCGGGCCATGGCCCACATCCCCTCCCAGCGCGCGCCATGGGTCGGCTCGACGCTGCGACGGAATTTCTCCCGCAAGGCCGATTCCGGCAGGGGCCGGTCGGGGTCGCCGGGCGTGCCGCAGACGACCCGTTCGCGGACGCTGCCATCCGCCATGCGCAGCGTCAGGCGGCAGAGCCGCTCGGCCGGCAGCCGCGCCGTGTAGGATGGGTCCTCGGTGACGCTGACCTTCGCCGCCAGCGCCCGCGTCGCCGGATCGGCGATGGCCTCGGCCGAGAAGGCGTCGATCCAGGCATGGCTGCGGAGGAGCCGCGTCGCCACCGTGAAGGGGATGGAGAAGCGTCCGGCGATCGGCGCTGCGGGCGTGCGCTCCGCCAGCAGCGCGGCCGAGGCGAAGGTGGCGACGTCGATCGCCGCCACCCAGCCGGGATCGATGCCGCTCTCGGCCAGCAGCAGCTCCACGGCCTCCAGCGCCCCCTGCGTCTCGCGGCAGCAACTCGCCTGCTTGAGGAAGCTCTCGAGGATGAACCAGCGCCCCTCCGCGGCCGCATGCGCAGCCTCGTCGAAGGACGAGCCGATGACCTGGCCGAAGACCACGGGAATGCCGCCCGGCTCGCCGGTGACCCCGGTCTCCAGCAGGTCCACGGCCAGCACGCCGTTCTGCGCCGCCGCTCCGGCATAGGCGTTGCGCACCGAGCCGCCGCGGAGCGAGGCCGTGGCGCTCGTCGCCAGGCCGAGGCTTGCCGCCAGGTCGAGCGCCGCCCGCGTCCGGGCGGCATTGTAGCCGCGCAGGCTGGCGACGGCCGCCGCCGCGCCGATCACGCCCCAGGTGCCATGCGGGTGCGCTGCCGGCCGCAGCCGCATGGCATGGCCGACCCGGGAGCCTGCCTCGTAGCCAGCGATGACGGCGGCGAGCAGCGCCTCGCCCGAGGCGTCGCGCGCCGCCGCCTCGGCCAGGGCCGGCGCCACGGCATGGATCGCCGGGTGGCCGCCGGCCGCGTAGTTGCCCTCGTCCAGCTCCACCGCCGTCCCGGCGAAGCCGGTGAGGAAGGCCGCCATCGGCACCGGCGCGGCGAGGCGCGTCCCCAGCAGCGGCACGCCCCCCGTCGCATGCCGCGCGGCCATCGCCCGCACCTCCGGCTGCGCCTGGCCGGCGAGGATGGCGCCGAGCGTGTCGGCAAGGATCAGCCCGGCATGGGCGCGGACATGGTCGGGGATGGGCATGGGGGCGGTCCTTGGGGTACCGGGTCCTGATGAGGTTCAGAAGGCGAGCTGCACCTTCATCGCCCGGCTCCTGTCGGCTGCCAGCTCGAAGGCGGCGACGGCATCGGCCATCGGCATGGTCGCGGTCAGCAACGGCGTCGGGTCGATGGCGCCGCGGGCGAGCACGTCCACCGCCAGGGCGAATTCCTCGTGGAAGCGGAAGGTGCCGCGCAGCGAGACCTCCTTCGCCACCAGCGCCGAGAGCGGCAGGCCGACATCGCCGCCGAGGCCGAGCTGGACGATGACCGCGCCCGGCCGCGCAGCATGGATCGCCGAGGCCAGCGCCGGCCCGCTGCCCGAGGCCTCGAACACCACGTCGAAATGCCCCTTGTCGAGCGTGTAGGGCAGCAGCCCGTCCGGATCCTCGCTCATCGACAGCGTCCGGTCGGCGCCCATGCGCCGCGCGGTCATCAGCGGCGTGGAGTGCAGGTCGGTGACGACCACCTCCCGCGCCCCGGCATGGCGCGCGACGGCGATGGCGAGGTTGCCGATCGGCCCCGCGCCGGTGACGAGGACGCGGGCGCCGAGCATCGGCCCGGCCTGACGGGCGGCATGCAGGCAGACTGCCAGCGGCTCGGCGAAGGCGGCGAGTTCGGGCGTCATCCCCTCCGGCAGGGGAACGGCGCGGGCGGCCTCGCAGACCAGGCGCTCGGAGAAGCCGCCCTGGACATGCGGCATGCGCATCGCACTGCCGTAGAAGCGCATCTCGAGGCAGTGGTTCGGGCGCCCGGCGAGGCATTGGCGGCAGGCGCCGCAGGGCAGGCTGGGATTGACCGCCACGGCCTGGCCGGGCGAGAGGCCGGAGACCCCCTCCCCCAGCGCCTCGACCACCCCGGCGATCTCGTGCCCGAGCACCATCGGCTCCCGCAGCCGGACGGCGCCGAAGCCGCCATGCAGGTAGTAGTGCAGGTCGGAGCCGCAGATGCCACCCGCCTTGATGCGGATGGCGACCTCGCCGGGGCCTGGCGCGTCGGCGGCGCGCTCCTCGACGCGGAGGTCGCGCGGGGCGTGGATGACGACGGATTTCATGGCCTGATCTCCGTCGGCAGGGGCTGGCCGGCGAAATGCGCGGCCAGGTTCTGCTGCATCAGGGCGCCCATGGCGCGGCGCGTCTCCTCCGTGCCGCTCGCCGCATGGGGCGCGAGGACGACATGGGCAAAGGTGGCGAAGTCCGCATGGATGTCGGGCTCGTTCCAGAAGACATCGAGGCCCGCCATGGCGATGCGCCGGCTGCGCAGCGCATCCAGCAGCGCCGCCTCGTCCACCACCGAGCCGCGGCTGACATTGACGAAGATGGCGCCTGGGCGGAGCGCCTCGATCGCCGCGCGGTCGATCAGGCCCTGCGTCGTCGGCCCGCCCATGGCGCAGCAGACCATGATGTCGACCTCGGGCGCGAGCGCGGCCGGGCTCGGGTAGTAGGCATACGGCACCCCCGGCTTCGGGCTGCGGCCGCTGTAGCTGATCGCCATGCCGAAGCCCTCGGCCCGCTTCGCCACCGCCGAGCCGATCCGCCCGAGGCCGACGATGCCGAGGCGCTTGCCCCAGACGCGGGTGGTGAGCGGCATGGAGCCCTCCCGCGCCCAGCGGCCCTCCCGCACCCAGGCATCGGCGAAGGGAATGCGCCGGGCGGCGGCGAGCAGCAGGGCGAGGGCCAGGTCGGCCACGTCCTCGGTCAGCACGTCGGGCGTGTTGGTGACGGGGATCCCTCGCCGGGCGCAGTAGGCGCGGTCGATGGCGTCCACCCCGACGCCGTAGCAGGCGACGATCTCGAGCCGCGGCAGCCGGTCCATCAGGGCAGCGGAGGCGCCGATCTCGCCCTTGGTGACGATGCCGCGGATGGCGGGGCCGTGCTCGGCGACGAAGGCGGCCTCGTCCGGCGCCTCGTAGAGCAGGCGGAGGGTGTAGCGCTCCGCCATCGAGGCGAGATCCCAGTCGGGAAGGACGCCCATGACGAGAAGCTCCGGCTTGTCCAACTACGCCTCCGCTGCGACTGTCCGCACCGGTGTTAGGGGATGGGACCATGTCGCTCAAGCTCTTCGACCTCACCGGACGCCGTGCCCTCGTCACCGGATCGAGCCAGGGGATCGGCCTGGCCCTCGCCCGGGGCGTGGCGCAGGCGGGTGCGGCGGTGGTGCTGAACGGGCGGGACGGCGCGAAGCTGGAGCGGGCGGCGGCCCAGCTCGTGGCGGAGGGGCTGAGGGCGGAGATCGCCGCCTTCGACGTGACCGATCCGACGGCGGTGGAGGCGGGCGTCGGACGCATCGAGGCGGGGATCGGCCCGATCGACATCCTCTTCAACAATGCGGGGGTCAACCTGCGCGGCCCGCTCGACGAGATGCCGGACGAGACCTGGCGGGCGGTGATGGCCACCAATCTCGACAGCGCCTTCTACTGCGCCCGCGCGGTGGCGAAGCGGATGATCCCGCGTGGCCGGGGCAAGATCGTCAACACCTGCTCGGTGATGAGCATGCTCGGGCGGCCTGGTACTGGCCCCTACACGGCGACCAAGGGGGCGCTCGGGATGCTGACCAAGGCGATGTGCGCCGATTGGGCGCGGCACGGCATCCAGGCCAACGGCATCGCGCCGGGCTATTTCAGCACCGAGCTGACGGCGCCGCTGCGCGCCGACCGCGAGTTCAACGACTGGCTCTGCAAGCGCACGCCGGCCGGCCGCTGGGGCGAGCTGCCGGAGCTGGTGGGGGCGGCGATCTTCCTCGCCTCCGACGCCTCGGCCTATGTGAACGGGCACCTGCTCTATGTCGATGGCGGGCTGACGAGCGTGGTGTGACAGCAGGCTGGGGCTCACGATGCAAGGCAGGAACGAGCAGGCTGCCCTGCCTTGCACTCCTTGCCGCGTCGGCGTCCCTACCAAGCCTCGTCCTCCTCTCGTGGCAGGCGGAGGCGCAGCGACCCAACATCATCGGGCGCGGCAAGCGGCGCATCGCGGCGTCGCCGGCGCGCCGCCCTTCGGCATGGTGGATGCGGCGGGCCACGCGCTCGGCCACGACCCCGATGTCTCCAAGCCGCTGGCGGAGATCTCCTCGCTCACCCCGCCGCCGCGCATCCAGGCGCCCGGGCCCCGGCCGAAATAGGCCCCTCCCCGCTTGACGGCGCGGCGGGTTGGGGGAACCCTTCGCTTGCTATCGATCGAAGAGGGAGGGCGGCCAGCCCCATGAGCATCAACGGCAAGGCCTATATCGTCGGGGCCTTCGAGCACCCGACGCGCAAGGCCGACGACAAGTCCGTGGCGCAGCTCCATGCCGAGGTCGCCTACGGCGCCCTGCAGGATGCCGGCCTCACCAAGGACGACGTCGACGGCTTCTTCTGCACCGGCGCCGCGCCCGGCCTCGGCCCGCTGAACATGGCGGACTATCTCGGCCTCACCAAGCTGCGGCATTTCGACAGCACGGATGTCGGCGGTTCCTCCTATGTCATGCATGTCGGGCATGCGGCGGAGGCGATCTCGATGGGCCTCTGCGACATCGCCCTCGTCACCCTCGCCGGACGGCCGCGGGCGGAGGCGATGGCGACCGGCACGGCGCCGCGCAGCTGGGGCGTCAACGTCCCCGACGATCCGTTCGAGATCCCCTACGGCCGCACCGTCGCCAATGCCTATGCGATGTGCGCCATGCGGCACATGTACGAGTTCGGCACCACCTCGGAGCAGCTCGCCTGGATCAAGGTGGCGGCGAGCCACCATGCCCAGTGGAACGAGCATGCGATGCTCAGGAAGGTCGTGACCGTCGAGGATGTGGTCAACTCCCCGATGGTCTCCGACCCGCTGCACCGGCTCGACTGCTGCGTCATCTCCGATGGCGGCGGCGCGCTGATCATCACCAAGCCGGAGATCGCCCGCTCGCTGAAGCGGCCCTTGGTGAAGGTGCGCGGCCATGGCGAGGCGACTAAGAACCAGAATGCGGGCTATACCGACCTGACCTATTCCGGCGCCCGCTGGTCTGGCCCGCGCGCCTTCGAGGAGGCGGGCGTGCGGCCTGCGGACATCCAGTACGCCTCGATCTATGACAGCTTCACCATCACCGTGCTGATGCAGCTGGAGGATCTCGGCTTCTGCGAGAAGGGCCAGGGCGGCAAGTTCGTCGCCGACGGCAACCTGATCTCGGGCGTCGGCAAGCTGCCCTTCAACACCGATGGCGGCGGGCTCTGCAACAACCACCCGGCGAACCGCGGCGGCATGACCAAGGTGATCGAGGCGGTGCGCCAGCTCCGCGGCGAGGCCCACCCCAAGGTCCAGGTCCCCGGCTGCACGCTTGCGCTGGCGCATGGCACGGGCGGGCTGCTCGGCACCCGCCATGGCAGCGCCACCGTCATCCTCGAGCGGGAGTAATCACCCATGGCAACCCCTGCCTCCAACCGCGCCCTCCCCGCCATCGCGGTGGACCCGACCAACAAGCCCTATTTCGACGCCGCCCGCGAGGGCCGCATGCTGATCGGGCTCTGCAAGGACACCGGCAAGCATTTCTGGTACCCGCGCGGCTGCTCGCCCTTCACCCTCTCGAACAATGTCGAGCTGGTGGAGGCCAAGGGCACCGGCACCGTCTATACCTTCACGGTGATGCGGACGAAGGAGCCCTATTGCGTCGCCTATGTCGAGCTGGACGAGGGCATCCGCGTCTTCACCAACATCGTCGATTGCGACCTGGACGAGGTGAAGATCGGCCAGAAGGTGAAGGTGGTGTTCAAGCCGACCACGGGCGACAGCCCGCCGGCGACCATGTTCACCCCCGCCTAGCCCTTGCCGGCGCTGCCCTCCCAGGCAATATCCCCACCATTGTCAGGGAGGCAGCGATGGCTCAAGCGGGTGACAACACCCCCCCGGTGGCGCGGCGCGACGAGGGTGCCGTCGCCATCGTCACCCTCGACCGGCCAGCGGCGCGCAACAGCCTCTCCCGCGCCATGCTGGCAGCGCTGCAGTCGACGCTGGACGAGGTGGCGGCGGAGGATGGTGTCCGCTGCGTGGTCCTCACCGCCGAGGGGCCGGCCTTCTCCGCCGGGCATGACCTGAAGGAGATCGCCGCCCGCCGCGCCGATCCGGATGGCGGCGCCGGCTTCTTCGCCGAGACCATGGATGCCTGCGCCGCGGTGATGCAGCGCGTCGTCACGCTGCCGCAGCCGGTGATCGCGGCGGTGGAGGGCATCGCCACCGCCGCCGGTTGCCAGCTCGCCGCAAGCTGCGACCTGGTGGTGGCCGCGGCCTCGGCCAAATTCTGCACGCCGGGGGTCGATATCGGCCTCTTCTGCTCGACGCCAGGCGTGGCGCTGGCGCGCGCGGTGCCGCGCAAGTCGGCGATGGAGATGCTGCTGCTCGGCGAGATGGTCCCGGCGGAGGAGGCGCATCGCATGGGCCTCGTCAACCGCGTCGTCGAGCCGGGCATGGCGCTGCCCGTGGCGCTGGAGCTGGCCCAGCGCATCGCCGCCCGTTCGGCGGTCGCGGTGCGGATGGGCAAGCGCGGCTTCAACGCCCAGGCCGGGCTGCCGCTCGCCGAGGCCTATGCGGCGGCCGGCCGGGTGATGGTGGAGAACCTGCTGGCCGAGGACGCGGCGGAGGGCATCGGCGCCTTCCTCGGCAAGCGCCGGCCGGAATGGGGGCATCGCTGAGGGAGGACGGGCCATGGCCGCCGAGGATTTCGACACGGGGCTGGAGCGCCGCGCCGCCAACCACCAGCCGCTGACGCCGCTGCTCTTCCTCGAGCGCGCGGCCGCGACCTTCCCCGACCATGTCGCCGTGGTGCATGGCGCGTTGCGGCGGCCCTACCGCGCGCTCCGCGAGCGCTGCGTGCGGCTGGCCTCGGCGCTCGCCGCCCGCGGCATCGGCCGCGGCGACACGGTCGCGGCGCTGCTGCCCAACATCCCGTCCATGGTCGAGGCGCATTACGGCGTGCCGATGGCGGGCGCCGTGCTCAACACCATCAACACGAGGCTCGATGCCGACACCATCGGCTATATCCTGGCCCATGGCGAGGCGAAGGCGATCCTCGTCGACCGCGAATTCGCCCCCGTGCTGCGCGCCGCGCTCGCCATCAGCGGCGCCTCCCCCCTCGTCATCGAGGTCGACGATCCGGAGGCGCCCGAGGCTGCGCGCGCCGGGACCCTCGGTGGCCTCGATTACGAGGCGCTGCTGGCCGAGGGCGATCCTGCATTCGCCTGGCCCATGCCGGCCGATGAGTGGGATGCGATCGCGCTGAACTACACCTCCGGCACGACGGGGAGGCCCAAGGGCGTCGTCTACCACCATCGCGGCGCGCAGCTCCTCGCCACCGGCAACGTGCTCTCGGCGAGCATGGCGCGGCATCCGGTCTATCTCTGGACCCTGCCGATGTTCCACTGCAACGGCTGGTGCTTTCCCTGGACGGTCTGCGCCGTCGCCGGCACGCATGTCTGCCTCCGCGTCGTTCGCGGCCCGGCCATGTGGGCGCTGATGGCGGAGCATGGCGTGACGCATATGTGCGGCGCCCCGGTCGTCATGGCGACGCTGCTCGACACGCCGGAGGCGGAGAAGCGCCCCCTCCCTCACCAGGTGCAGTTCGTCACCGCCGGCGCGCCGCCGCCCGAGGCGGTGCTCGGCCGCATGCGCGAGGCGGGCTTCGCCGTGCTGCATGTCTACGGCCTGACGGAATGCTACGGCCCCGCCGTCGTCAACGAGTGGAACCGCGCCTGGGATACGTTGCCGCCGCCCGAGCAGGCGCGGCTGATGGCGCGGCAGGGCGTGCGCTACCTAGCGCTCGAATCCCTCGAGGTCCTCGACCCGGTGACGATGCGGCCCGTTCCCGCCGACGGCACGACCATGGGCGAGGTGATGATGCGCGGCAACGTCGTGATGAAGGGCTATTTCAAGGATCGCGCCGCGACCGAGGCCGCCTTCGCCGGCGGCTGGTTTCATACCGGCGACCTCGCCGTGCGCTACCCGGACGGCTATGTCCAGCTTCGCGATCGCTCCAAGGACATCATCATCTCGGGCGGCGAGAACATCTCCTCGATCGAGGTGGAGGATGCGCTCTACAAGCACCCGGCCGTTGCCCTCGCCGCCGTCGTCGCCCGGCCCGACGACAAATGGGGCGAGGTGCCCTGCGCCTTCGTCGAGCTGAAGCCGGGGATGACGGCCAGCGAGGCGGAGCTGATCGCCCATTGCCGCGAGCGCCTGGCCGGCTTCAAGGCGCCGAAATCCGTCGTCTTCGCCGAGCTGCCGCGGACCAGCACGGGCAAGATCCAGAAGCACGTCCTGCGCGGGCAGGTTCGCCCCGCGTGACAACCGGGCGTTAACCCGGGCGCGTCAGGCTGGGGCGGATTGAACGCAAGGTTCCGCCATGGATGGGATGAACGTCACCGAGGAGGCCGCCACGCCCGAGCGCGTCCTGGCGCTCGCCGAACGGGCGGAGGCGCTGGCCGCCGGCAAGGTCCGGGCGATCCAGGCCATCACCGGGCAGACGCGCATCCTGGCGCTGAACGCCACCATCGAGGCCGCGCGCGCCGGCGAGCATGGCCGCGGCTTCGGCGTCGTCGCCGGGGAGGTGAAGTCCGTCGCCGCCGAGGTCGCTCGCCTCGCCGCCGAGATGGATGGCGAGCTGCGCGGCGCCTTCGCCGCCCTCCGCCGCATCGGCGCCCGCATGGCGGAGGAGGTCGGCGGGCAGCGGCTGGTCGGGCTGGCGCTGAACGCCATCGAGCTCATCGACCGCAACCTTTACGAGCGCAGCTGCGACGTCCGCTGGTGGGCAACCGACGCCGCCCTGGTCGAGGCCGCCGCCGACCCGGCGCCGGAGCGCCTGGCCCATGCCGAGCGGCGGCTCGGCGTCATCCTCTCGGCATATACGGTCTATCTCGACCTCTGGCTCTGCGACCTCTCCGGCCGCGTCATCGCCCATGGGCGGCCCGACCGGTATGCCGGGGTCCGCGGGCATGATGCGGGTGCCGCGCCCTGGTTCCGCGCGGCGCTCGAGACGGCGAGCGGCGAGGATTATGCGGTCGCGGACATCGCCCGCTGCGGCCCGCTCGAGGATGCGCCGGTCGCCACCTATGCCACGGCGGTGCCGGAGGGCGGCGCGACCCACGGCCGGCCGGTCGGCGTGCTCGGCATCCATTTCGACTGGGCCCCGCAGGCCGAGGCGGTGGTGCGGGGGATCCGCCTCGCGCCGGGGGAGCGGGCCCGCACCCGCGTGCTGCTGCTAAATGCCGCGGGGCGGGTCCTTGCGGCCTCCTCGGGCGGCGGGGTGCTGGCCGAGACCCTTCGCCTCGAGCATGACGGGCGCCACTCCGGCAGCTACCGGGATGCGCAGGGGCGCGTCATCGGCTTTCATCGGACGCCCGGCTACGAGACCTATGAGGGGCTCGGCTGGTACGGGGCCTTGGTCCAGGACCCCGGCAAGAGCGAACTCCGCCAGGTGGAATCACCCGTTCGGAGTAATTCGCTCGATTGGACAACAAGTTCGAGCGGGTTCCGTGAGCCGATGCGGACGGAACCCGCTCCGGGGCAAGGCCGGCGCGCCGGTCAGCGGCCCGAAGCGGAGCTGCGCCGACGCCAAGCCGGCGAGGAACGGGCAGTGACCGATGCCGCGCAAGGCCAGGACGGGCGTGATGCGCCGCCTGGGGAGGCCATCTCCTGGGATGCCTGCACCCTCGCCCGCTGCCGCCCCGGCGGATGACCCGGCCTGCGCGGCAGGCTATGAGGGCACGGCCACGGAGACCGAAGCGATGCCCGACCAAGCCGCCATCGACGCGCTGTTCCTTCAGGCGCGCAGCCAGAACAAGTGGACCGAGGAGCCCGTCTCCGAGGCGCAGCTGCGGCAGATCTACGACATCCTGAAGATGGGCTCGACCTCGGCCAACTGCTCGCCGGCGCGCTTCGTCTTCGTCACCACGCAGGAGGGCAAGGAGCGGCTGGCCCCCTGCCTCTCCTCCGGCAACCTCGCCAAGACGATGAGCGCGCCGGTCTGCGCCATCGTCGCGCAGGACATGGAATTCTACGAGAAGCTGCCGCAGCTCTTCCCGCATGCCGATGCGCGCTCCTGGTTCACCTCGAGCCCGGAGCTGGCGGCGGAGACGGCCTTCCGCAACGCGACCTTGCAGGGCGCCTACCTGATGATGGCGGCGAAGCTGGTCGGCCTCGATGTCGGCGCCATGTCAGGCTTCGACAAGGCGAAGTGCGACGAGGCCTTCTTCGCCGGCACCAAGGTGAAGTCGAACTTCCTCGTCAATATCGGCCATGGCGACCCGAGCGGCGTCTTCGGCCGCCTGCCGCGCCTGGCCTTCGAGGAGGCGTGCAGGATCGCTTGAGCCGCCGGACTCAGCGCTGGTCGATCGCCGGGCCGGCCAGCGCCGCCACCTCCAGCAGCGCGGCGTCGCCGAAGCGCGGCCCGACGAGCTGCACCCCGACCGGCGCCCCATGCGGCCCCGTCGTGCAGGGGATGGCGATGCAGGGCACGTGCAGCAGCGTCCACATGCTGTTGAAGACCGGGTTGCCGGTATCCTGCCGGCCGAGCGGCGCCTCGTCGACGGCGGCCGGCGTCAGCACCGCGTCGAAGCGCGGGAAGAGCGCGTCGAAGAGCTTCCGGCAGTCGGCCGCCAGGTCGTAGGCGCCGGCCAGCTGCGCCGCGCTGATGCCGGCGAAATTCTCGACGCGATCGCGGAAGTCGGCATGCAGCCTGCCATGCGCCGTGACATATTCCTGCAGGAAGGCGCCGCGCGCCTCGCCGAACAGCACCACGCGCTGCGCCTCGGTGATGCCCTCGAAGGGCTGCGGCAGCGCCAGCATCTCGACCGCGGCGCCCACCGCCTCCAGCCGCCGCCCCGCAAGCTCCAGCGCCGCCCGGGTCGCCGGCGCCGCCAGGTGCCAGTTCGGCCCCCCACACAGGCCGATCCGCAGCTCGCGCAGCTCCTTCCCCAGCGGCCGGTCGAGGTCAAAGAGGCGGAAGGCCTCCGCCACCAGCCGCAAATCCTCGGGCGCCCTGCCGTACCAGCCGATCGTGTCGAGCGTGTGCGAGTAGCGCTTGGCGCCCTCGGTGCTCACCACCCCATGCGTTGGCTTCAACGCATAGACGCCGCAGAAGGAGGCCGGGCGGATGATGCTGCCCCCGGTCTGGGTCCCGAAGGCAAGCGGCACCATGCCGTCGGCGACCGCGGCCGCCGAGCCGGAGGAGGAGCCGCCCGGCGTCCGCGCCTGGTCAAGCGGGTTGCGGGTCAGCGCCCGGCGGCCGGCGGCGGCGAATTCCACCGTATCGGTCTTGCCGAGGACCACGGCGCCCTCGCCGCGGGCGACGCCGACGCAGGCCGCATCCCGCCCGTGCCGCAGCCCCTGGTAGATCGGCGAGTTGTAGGTGGTCGGCATGTCGGCCGTCTCGATCATGTCCTTCACGCCGACCGGCAGGCCGTGCAGCGCGCCCATGGTGTAGGTCTTGTCCACCTCGCGGGCGCTGGCGATGGCGAGCAGCGGGTCGAGGAAGGACCAGGCCTTCACCACCGGCTCCCGCTCGGCGATGCGCTCGAGGCAGGAGCGCGTCAGCGCCTCGGCGGTGAGGCGGCCTTCGCGGAGCTTCGCGGCGGCGGCGGCGGCGGTGAGCTGCCAGGGTTCCATGCCTCTCTCCCCTCGGCCGCAGGCCCGGAGGGGGCAGCGGCGCCTCGAACATGTCGGAGGGCCCCGCCATGCGCGCCCGGCGCCGCGACGTCAATCCGCGGCGGACAGGGGCGACTGTATGCAATCGACGTGCCGGAAGGTGGCACGGCCGCCACGGCAAGCCGAAGCGGCGCCCAGGTGCCGAAGCCACCGGGCGCCGCCCCGCCACGCCCCGTCACCGGCCCGAGGCACCGGTGACGGGGCGCCGTCCTCAGCCCGCCTTTAGCGGCAGGGCGACGAAGGCCCGGCCTCCCTCGCGCTCGATCTGCAGCGCGATGGCCGGCTTGCTGTCGCGCCGCGCGGCGCCGACGGCCTCCGCCACGTCGCGCGGCGCGTTCACCGCCCGCCCCCCGGCGCGGAGGATGACATCGCCCGGTTGGAGGCCCTGGGCCGCAGCCACGCTGTCCGGCTCCACCGCGGCGACCAACGCGCCCTGCCCGCCGCGGTCATGCGGCGCCAGCGCCAGGCCGAGATTGGCCGGGGACTGCGACTGGCCGGGCCCGCCCTTCGCCTCCTGCTGGTCGGGAAGGCTGGCCAGCGTCACCCGCTGCTCCACCGACTTGCCGTCGCGCAGCAGGGCGAGGGTGACGGTGGCGCCCGGCTTCTGCTCGCCGACCGCCTCAGCCAGGTCCCGCGGCACGGCGACCGCATGGCCGTTCACGCCGGTGACGACGTCGCCCGACTGCAGCCCGGCCTTGGCCGCAGGCCCGTCCGGCTCCACCGCGCCGATCAGCGCGCCCTTGCTGTCCGGCAGGCCGAGCGCGCTCGCTAGCGTCGGGTCGATCCGCTGCATGGAGACGCCGAGCCAGCCGCGCTCCACCCGCCCATGCTCCTTCAGCTGGGTGATGACCGACTGCGCCAGCGAGGAGGGGATGGCGAAGCCGATACCGATATTGCCGCCGGAGGGGGAGAAGATCGCCGAATTGACGCCCACCACCTGGCCCTGCGCGTTGAACAGCGGCCCGCCGGAGTTGCCGGGGTTGATCGAGGCGTCGGTCTGGATGAAGTCGTCATAGGGCCCGGCGCCGATCTGCCGCCCGCGCGCCGAGACGATGCCCGCCGTCGCCGTGCCGCCCAGGCCGAAGGGGTTGCCCATGGCCAGCACCCATTCGCCGACGCGCAGCTGGTCGCTGTCGCCGAAGGCGACGGTCGGCAGGGTGCCGCCGGCATCGATCTTGATGAGGGCGAGGTCGGTCTTCGGGTCGGTGCCGACCACGCGGGCCGGCAGCTGCCGGCCATCCGCCAGCTCCACCTTCACCGAATCCGCCTGGCCGACGACATGGTTGTTGGTCACGACAAAGCCGGCCGGGTCGATGATGAAGCCGCTGCCCTGGCCCATGACCCGCCGCTCGGCCGGGCCCTGGCGCTGCTGGAAGAAGCGCTCGAAGGGCGTGCCGCGCAGCTCGGGCGGCGTCTGCACCGGCGTCGCCTCGGTATGGCCGGTGATGCTGATGCGCACGACCGCCGGCGCCACCCGCGCGGCGAGGTCGGCGAAGTCGGGGCCGACCGGGCGCGGCAGGGCGACGGCCGTCGCCGGCTGGTTGGCGGATTGGGCGGTCGCCTGGGGCGTGAAGGGCGTCAGCGCCGTGGTGCCGAGGGCCAGCGCCAGGGCGCCTCCGGCCATGATCTTGGTGATGCGGGACATCGATGGAGGCTCCTCTTCAGGGGCTGGCCGCTTGCGGCGGCCGGCATGCCAGCATCAAAGCCCATGGCACCTGCGGGCTTCCTGCCCCGAACCATACGGATCGGTATGGTTCCGCCGCGACGGGGCTGCGCCTATCTTGCCGCCCGCGAACGGGGCGCGGAGGCGGCGTGAAGATCCTGCTGGTGGAGGACGATGCGGAGACCGCGGGCTTCATCCGCCGCGGCCTCACCGAGGCCGGCCATGTGGTCGACCATGCCGCCGACGGGCCGGACGGCCTCCACCTCGCCATGCAGGCCAGCCACGACCTGCTGGTGGTCGACCGCATGCTGCCGAGGCTGGACGGGCTCGGACTGGTCCGCGCGCTGCGGGCCGCCGGGCTGCGCACGCCGGTCCTGTTCCTCACCGCCCGCACCGGCATCGGCGACCGCGTCGAGGGGCTGGAGGCAGGCGCCGACGACTATCTCGGCAAGCCCTTCGCCTTCGCCGAGCTCGTGGCCAGGCTCAATGCCCTGGCCCGCCGCCCGCCGATGGCAACCGAGGCGACGGCGCTCCAGGTCGGCGACCTCGAGATGGACCTGCTGCGCCGCCAGGTGGCGCGCGCCGGCCGGCGGATCGAGCTGCAGCCGCGCGAGTTCCGCCTGCTGGAATACCTGATGCGCCGCGCCGGCCAGGTGGTGACGCGGACCATGCTGCTGGAGGGCGTCTGGGATTTCCATTTCGACCCGAAGACCAGCGTGGTCGAGACGCATGTGAGCCGGCTGCGCGCCAAGCTCGGCGAGCCGCCGCTCATCCACACCATGCGGGGCGCCGGCTATGTCATCCGCGCCGCCGATTGAGCGCGCCACCCGCTGGTGGCGCACCACCGCCTTCCGCGTCACCCTGTTGCACCTGCTGCTGACGCTGCTCGGCACCGCCGCGCTCTCCGGCATCGCCTGGTGGGCGACCACGGGCTATGCGCTCCGCCAGCTGGCGCAGGAGGTCGACCGCGACCGTGGCCTGCTGGTCCAGGCCGCGCGGCTCGGCGGGCCGCGCTCGGTCGCCGTCTCGGTCGAGGCCCGGCTCGCCGCCGACCGCAGCGGCACCCAATACTACCTGCTCGCCTCGCCGGAGGGCGAGCGCCTGGCCGGCAACCTCGCCAGCGCGCCCGAGGCGCCGGGCTGGGCGACGCTCCGCCTCGAAGGCGTGCGGGAGGCCGAGCTGCTGGCCCTCGGCACCCCGCTGCCGGGCGGCGGCTTCCTCGTCGTGGCGCGCGACGTGGCGCCGGTCCGCCAGCTCGAGGCGCTGCTGCTCGGCGCCGCCGGCTGGGTGGGCGGCGGAGCGGCGCTGCTCGGCCTGCTCGGCGGGCTGCTGATGGGCCGCGGCGTCACCCGCCGCGCCGCCGCGATGGATGCGGCGCTGGCCCGGGTCGAGGCCGGGGAGATCGGCCACCGCCTGCCGATCCGGCCCGGCGGCGACGAGTTCGACCGGCTGGCGCGGCGCATCAATGCCGCGCTCGACCGGGTGCAGGGGCTGATGCAGACCCTCCGCCAGGTGACGGACGACATCGCCCATGACCTGCGCACCCCCCTCACCCGGTTGCGCGGCCGGCTGGAGGCCGCCCTCCGCGCCGAGGGCGATGCCGGGTGGCGCCCCGCCACCGAGGCGGCGCTGCGGGAGTGCGAGCAGCTGCTCGAGATCTTCGCCGCCCTGCTGCGCATCGCCCAGGTCGAGAGCGGCGCCCGCCGCGCCGGCTTCGCCCGCCTCGACCTCTCGGCCCTCGCCGCCACCGTCGCCGAGGTCTACGCCCCCTCCGCCGAGGAGCGCGGCCAGCGGCTGGAGGCCGACATCCCGCCCGGCATCCACGGCTTCGGCGACCGCGAGCTGCTGACCCAGGCCCTGGCCAACCTGCTTGAGAATGCGGTGAAGCACGGGCGCGAGGGCGGGCGCATCCGCCTCGCCCTGACCCCGGCGCCGAGCCTCGTCGTCGAGGATGACGGCGAGGGCATCCCGCCCGGCGAGCGGGAGGCCGCGCTGCGCCGCTTCCACCGGCTGGATGCCGCCCGCAGCCGCCCCGGCGCCGGGCTCGGCCTCGCCCTGGTCGCGGCGGTGGCGGAGCTGCACGGCGCCCGCCTCACCCTCGGCGATGCCGGGCCCGGCCTGCGGGTGGAGCTCGCTTTGCCGGCCGCTCCCGCCGGCCCATAGTGCGGCGCATGACGGATCGGGAGCATATGGCCGCGGCGCTGGCGCTCGCGCGGCGGGGGCTCGGCAGTACCTGGCCGAACCCGGCGGTGGGCTGCGTGCTGGTCAAGGACGGCCAGGTGATCGGCCGCGGCTGGACCCAGCCCGGCGGCCGCCCGCATGCCGAGACCCAGGCGCTGGACCGCGCCGAGGCCATGTCCCCCGGAGCGGCCCGCGGGGCGACGGCCTATGTCACCCTTGAGCCCTGCTCCCATTGGGGCCGGACGCCGCCCTGCTGCGACGCGCTGATCCGCGCCGGCGTCGCGCGCGTGGTCGTCGCCACCGGCGACCCGGACCCGCGCGTCGACGGGCGCGGACTGCAGCGCCTGCGCGAGGCCGGCGTCATCGTCGAGCTCGGCCTGATGGGCGAGGAGGCCCGCCGGCAGAATGCCGGCTTCGCCCGCCGCATCACCCGCGGCCTCCCCCTTGTCACGCTGAAGCTGGCGACGACGCTCGACGGCCGCATCGCCACCTCGAGCGGCGAGAGCCAGTGGATCACCGGCCCTGCGGCCCGGCGCGAGGCGCATGCGCTGCGCGCCCGGCACGACGCCATCCTCGTCGGCAGCGGCACGGTGCTGGCCGACGATCCGGAGCTGACCGCCCGCCTCCCCGGCACGGCCCGAGTGCCGCTGGCGCGTGTCGTGGCCGACAGCCGCCTCCGCACCCCGCTCGACTCGCGCCTGGTGCGGACGGCCCGGGCGGTGCCGACCTGGATCGCCACGCGGACCAACCAGCGCCCCGCCGCCCTCGCCCCCTACCAGGGGGCGGGGGTGCAGATCCTCTCCGTCCCCCGCGCCAAGCCCGGGCTCGACCTCGCCGCCCTGCTCGGGGCGCTGGCGCAGCGGGGGGTGACGAGGGTGCTGGCCGAGGGCGGCGCGGGGCTGGCGGCCGGGCTACTCCGCGGCGGCTTCGTCAACCGGCTGGCCTGGTTCCACGCCCCCGGCATCATGGGCGGCGACGGACTGCCCGCCGTCCAGCCCTTGCCGGTTGTTCTGCTTTCCGCCATGCCCAAGTTCCAGAGGGTTGCAAGCCGCCCGCTGGGCGATGACTGGCTGACCGAGTTCGAGGAGTGCGGGCCATGTTCACCGGGATCGTGACCGATCTGGGGACGGTGCGGGAGATCCAGCCGATGGGCGAGGGCCCCAACGGGGTTGGCCATGACATGCGCCTCGTCATCGGCACCTCTCCCGCCTTCCTCGCCGAGCCCGCCCCGGTGGCGATTGGCGCCTCCATCGCCTGCTCGGGCTGCTGCCTGACGGCGGTGCAGCTCGGCGGCGACTGGTTCGCGGTCGATGCCTCGGCGGAGAGCCTGTCCAAGACGACGCTGGGCCGCCTCGCCCCCGGCAGCCGGATCAACCTCGAGCGCTCGCTCCGCATGGGCGACGAGCTGGGCGGGCACCTCGTCTCCGGCCATGTGGACGGCGTGGCGGAGGTGCTCTCGGCGGTGCCGGAGAACGGCTCCGTCCGCTACCGCTTCCGCCTGCCGGAGCACCTGGCCCCCTTCGTCGCCGCCAAGGGCTCGGTCGCGGTCGACGGCATCTCGCTGACGGTGAACGAGGTCGAGGGCGCGGTCTTCGGCGTCAACGTCATCCCGCATACGGCAGCGGTGACGACCTTCGGCACGCTGCAGCCGGGCGGCTTCGTCAATATCGAGATCGACACGTTGGCGCGCTACGTTGCCCGGCTCGTCTCCTTCAAGGGGCTCCAGTCATGACCGGCGCGGTGGCGACGAAGACCGTCAACTTTTCGGACTTCATCTCCCCGACCGAGGAGCTGATCGAGGAGGCCCGCCGCGGCCGGATGTTCATCCTGGTCGACGACGAGGACCGGGAGAACGAAGGCGACCTCGTCATCCCCGCCCAGTTCGCGACGCCGGATGCGATCAACTTCATGGCCCGCTTCGCCCGCGGCCTGATCTGCCTGGCGATGGACCGCAGGCGCGTGGAGCAGCTCGGCCTGCCGCTGATGGCCCAGGCCAACGGCACCCGGCACGCGACGGCCTTCACCGTCTCGATCGAGGCGAAGGACGGCGTGACGACCGGCATCTCGGCCGCCGACCGGGCGCATACCGTGGCCGTTGCGATCAATCCGGAGATGGGGCGTGAGCATATCGTGACCCCGGGCCACGTCTTCCCGCTCGTCGCCCGCGACGGCGGCACGCTGGTCCGCGCCGGGCATACCGAGGCCTCGGTCGACCTCGCCCGCCTGGCGGGGCTGAACCCCTCCGGCGTGATCTGCGAGATCATGAACGACGACGGGACCATGGCGCGGATGCCGGACCTCGTCGCCTTCGCCCAGCACCACGGCCTCAAGCTCGGCACCATCGCCGACCTGATCGCCCACCGTCGCCGGACGGAGCGCCTGGTCCGGCGCCTGTCGGAGGGGCATATCGACCACCCGATCGGCGGCGACTGGCGCCTCGTCGTCTATGGCAACACCCTCTCGCCCGGCGAGCATCTGGCCCTGATCCGCGGCGACGTGGCGGCACCCGGCCCCGTGCATGTGCGGATGCATGCCGCCAACCTGCTGCACGACATCGTCCTCGGCGCCGGCACCGGCGATCTGCACGACGCGATGCACATGATCGAGGCGGCCGGGCGCGGCGTCGTCGTCATCATCCGCGACTGGCGGCCGGACGGCATGAGCGAGCAGGTGAGGAACAATCGCGACCGACAGGTAGCGCCGCCGGAGATCCGGGACTATGGGATCGGCGCGCAGATCCTCGCCGATCTCGGGGTGCGCGACATGGTGCGGCTGTCGAACAACCCCCGGCCCATCGTCGGCCTGGAGGGTTATGGCCTGCGGGTGGTGGAAACCCGCCCGCTGGCCGGGAAAGGTGACTGACTGAATGAGCACGATCGATGCGCCGGAGCGCCAGGCGCGGCCGTTGGAGGGGCCGGCGCCGCATCTGCTGGTGATCCAGGCGCCCTATTACGCTGATGTGGTGGGCGGCATGCTCCGCGGCGCCCAGCGCGTCTTCGCCGCGGCCGAGGCGACGGCCGATGTGGTCGATGTCGCCGGCGCCTTTGAGCTGCCGGCCGCGCTGCGGATGGTCCTCAGCCAGCCTGCCAAGGGCGGCAAGGCGGTGCGCTATGACGGCTTCCTGCTGCTCGGCTGCGTGGTGAAGGGCGAGACGGACCATTACGACTTCATCTGCTCGGCGGTCTGCCAGGGGGTGATGGACGTCTCGACCGAGCGGGGTGCGGCCATCGGCTTCGGCCTGCTGACGGTCGACACCCTCGCCCAGGCCGAGGCGCGCTCGGCCGATGACCGGCACAACAAGGGGGCCGAGGCAGCGCATGCGCTGCTCGGCCAGGTGGCGCTGCGGCGCCGCTGGGGCCTGGCGTGAGCGGGACCTGGAAGACCACCGGCCTCGGCACCAGCGAGCTCGACAAGCTCCGCGCCGAGATGGAGGCCGAGCAGGCCGGCACGCCCGAGGCGCCGAAACCCGCGGCGAAACCTGCCGCAAAGCCCGGTGGGAAATCTCGCAACCGCCGGCCCGGCCAGGGCCCGGGCGGTCCGCAGGTCCGCGGCGGCCGGCCGCGCACCGGTGCCCGCGTCGCCGCCGTCCAGGCGCTCTACCAGAGCGAGCATACAGGCGAGCCGGCCGAGGCCGTGATCCAGCAATTCCTCAGCCACCGCATCGGCGGCGGCTACGAGGAGGGCGGCGTGCCGGAAGCCGACCGCCCGCTCTTCGGCACCATCGTCCGGACGGCCGCGAAGAATGGCGAGCGGCTGGACGGGCTGATTTCTCAGCACCTCGATGCCGACTGGCCGCTGATGCGGCTCGACCCGGTGCTGCGCGCCCTGCTCCGCGCCGCCAGCGCCGAATTCGCCGAAGGCGGCGGCCAGCCGCCGGCGCGCGTCGTGATCAACGAGTATCTCGACATCGCGCATGGCTTCTTCGGCGGCGAGGAGCCGCGCTTCGCCAATGGCGTGCTCGACGCGCTGGCCCGCGCCCTGCGGCCGGAGGAATTCGCCGCCGGCCGGAAGTAGCGCGATGGCCGGGCCGCCTGCCGAATTCGCCCTCATCGCCCGGCATTTCCTGCCGCTGGCCGGGCCGGGGGCGCTCGGCCTGGCCGATGATGCGGCGCTGCTCGACCCGCCGCCGGGGCGGCAGCTGGTGCTCGCCGCCGATGCCATGGTGGCGGGCGTCCATTTCCTGCCGGAGGACCCGCCGGAGACCATCGGCCGCAAGCTGCTGCGGGTGAACCTCTCCGACCTCGCCGCCATGGGCGCGGCGCCGCTCGGCTACCTGATGACCACCGCCCTGCCCCGCGACCTGCCGACAGGCTGGCTCGAAGGCTTCGTGGCGGGGCTGGCGGAGGACCAGGCGCGCTTCGGCCTTTCCGTCCTCGGCGGCGACACGGTCTCCATCCCGGGCCCCATCAGCCTGTCGCTCACCATCCTCGGCAGCGTCGCGCCCGGCGCCGCCCTCCGCCGCGCCGGCGCCCGGCCGGGGGACGGGCTCTGGGTCTCCGGGACCATCGGGGACGGGGCGCTCGGCCTCCGCGTGCTGCAGGGGCGGCTGCCGGGCGATGCCGGGGGCCATCTCGCCCGCCGCTACCGCCTGCCGGAGCCGCGCCTCGCCCTCGGCACCGCGCTCGCCGGGCAGGCCCATGCGGCCATGGATGTCTCCGATGGCCTCGTCCAGGACTGCGGCCATCTCTGCCGCGCCGCCGGCTGCGGCGCGATGATCGAGGCCGGCCGCGTGCCGCTCTCGCCCGCCGCCCGCGCCCTCGTCATGGCCGATCCGGCGCTGCTGCCGCTGGTGCTGACGGGCGGCGACGACTACGAATTGCTCTTCGCCGCCCCGCCCGGCGCCGGCATCGAGGCCCTGGCCTCCGCCGCCGGCACCCCGGCCACCCGGATCGGCGAATTCGTCGCAGGACCCGCCGAGGTCCAGGTCAAGGATGCGGAGGGCGCCCCGCTCGCCCTCCCCGCGGGAGGATGGTCGCATTTCTAGCGAAGAGGGGCGCATGAAGCGCCAGGTCTGGCTGCTCTTCTGCTGCCAGGCCCTGATGCAGGCCGCGACCGTCGGCCAGGCGGTGATGGCAGCGCTGATCGGGCACAGCCTGGCCGAGGACAAGTCGCTCTCGACGCTGCCCGTCGCCATCCAGATGACGGCGACCATGGCGGCCTCCATCCCGGCCGGGATGGTCTTCGCCCGGCTCGGCCGCAAGCCGGGCTTCATCCTTGGCGCGCTCGGGGCGATGGCGGGCTCGCTCACCTTCGCTGCCGGCGTCTGGACCGGCAATTTCGTCCTCTACTGCGCGGGCGCGGTGCCGGCGGGCCTCGGCTTCGGCATCGCCCAGCACTACCGCTTCGCCGCGGCCGAGGTCGCCTCGCCCGGCTATCGCCCGCGCGCCATCAGCCTGGTGATGACCGGGGGCATCCTCGCCGCCAGCCTCGGGCCGGAGCTGGTGAAGGCGACGCGGGACAGCGTCCCGCCCTACCTCTTCCTCGGCACCTACCTCGTGCTGGCCTGCCTGCCGGTGCTCTGCATGGCGCTGCTCTCCTTCACCCGCCTGCCGCCGCCGCCCGCCCGTCATGCCGGCGGCGCCTCGGTCTGGGAAATCATCGCCCGCCCGGCCTTCCTCACCGCCGCCGTCACCGGCATGGTGGCCTATGGCACGATGAACCTGCTGATGACCTCGACGCCGGTCGAGATGATGCTCTGCGGCTTCGGCATCGGCGCCTCGGCGACCGTCATCCAGATCCATGCGGTGGCCATGTTCGGCCCCGGCTTCTTCACCGGCCGCCTCATCACCCGCTTCGGCGTGCGCCCCGTGATCGTGGCGGGCGCGGCCCTGACGGCGCTCTGCGTGGCGATCGGGCTGATGGGCGAGAGCTTCGCCCATTTCGGCCTGGCGCTCGGCCTGCTGGGGCTCGGCTGGAACTTCATGTTCGTCGGCGCGACGACCCTGCTGGCGACCGCCCATGCGCCGGAGGAGCGGGTGCGCGCCCAGGCGGCGAACGACACCATCGTCTTCGGCACCGTGGCCTGCACTGCCTTCCTCTCCGGCGCGGTGCACGCGCAGGCGGGATGGGCGGTGCTGAACCTCACCGTGCTGCCGGCCCTGGCCCTCGCCCTCGGCGCTATCGCCTGGCAGCAGCTGCGCGGGGCGCGGACCGCCGCGGGCTGAGCGCCAGGACCCCGGCCAGGGTCCGCGCCGCAAGCCGGCCCCTCCGCAAAGCCGCGAAGGGGCCCTCAGTGGATGGGTCAGCGCCCCGTCCCCGACCCCGGGGCGCCCGGGCTGGTCGGGATGGACGCACCCGGCCCGATCCGCCCGACATTGCCGAAGAGCGCCTGCAGCAGGGAGCGGTCGTTGCCTGGCGTCGGCGTCACGCGCGAGACCATGTCGACCGGCTTGCCCTCTTCCTCGCCCACCATCTTCACATCGCGCACGACGCCGCCCGCATCGAAGGACACGACGACCGTCTGCTGGTCGGTCACCAGCAGCTCCCGCCCCGGGCGCTGCCGGGTCTTGCTGCTTATGTAGTACCAGACGGGGTCGCCGAAGCTGCTGGTCTGGGTCGGGGAGCCGAGCAGCGCCTGCACATCCTGGCGCGTCTGCACCCCGGGCGTGATCTCCTTCAGCTGGTCCTCGGTTACCCGGTTGCCGCGCTGCACCACCGGCGCGTCGAAGACGCTGCAGCCCGGCAGCGCCAGCAGCACGCCAAGGGCCAGGGCCGCCGCGCGCAACCGTGGCGCGGCGGGCCGATTGACCGGATGGCAGGGGCGATCCATGTCTGGTCCCACTCTCGATCTCCGCCCGGGGCATGGTGCCGCGGGCCGCGCATGACTGTTCCGGCGCGAATGCCACCATGCCACGGCAGGGTCAACCGCGCCGTGGCCGGACCACAGAAGAGGACCGACCGACCATGGGCCTGCTCGCCCTGTTCCGCCGCAAGCCGCATGAGCGGATCGGCTTCGAGCTCTACGGCGCCGCCGTCTCGGCGGCGCGCGATCCATGGTTCTTCGAGAGCCTCGGCATCCCGGACACGCTGGACGGCCGCTTCGACGTGGTCGGGCTGCATGTCGCCCTGCTGATCCGGCGCCTGCGCACCGACCGGGACAAGCGCGGCGCCGGCCTGGCCCAGGCCGTCTTCGACGCAATGTTCGCCGACATGGACATCAACCTGCGCGAGATGGGCGCCAGCGACATGAGCATCGGCAAGCGGGTGAAGCGGATGTGGGAGGCCTTCCATGGCCGGTGCATCGCCTATGAGGCGGCGCTCGATGCCGGCGATCTGCCCGCCCTGGCCACCGCCCTCGAGCGCAATGTCTGGCGCGAGGCGGCCGAGGCGCCGCGGGAGCCAGCCCTCCGCCTCGCCCGCCACGCCCTCCGCGGCGCCGAGGCGCTGGCGGGCATTCCCTTCGGCACCCTGCTGCGCGGCGAGGCGCCCTTCCCCGCCCCGCTGGAGGCCGCCGATGCCGCCTGACCCGGCTCCGGAATTCTCCCGCCCCCTGCCGCTCGGCACCGTCTCCCAGGCCGGACGCCGCCTGTCGCTCACGGCCACCCCGGGGGAATGCGCAGCGCTGGCGGACCGCTTCGGCATCCTCTCGATCGAGAGCCTTGCCGCCGAGCTGCGCCTCGGCCTTGAGGCGGAAGGGACGGTCCTGGCCGAGGGCCGGATCGCCGCCAGCCTCACCCAGGCCTGCATCGTGACGCTGGAGCCTGTGGCCCAGGCGGTGGACGTGCCGGTCGCCTTCCGCCTCCTCCCCCCGGGCCGCGAGCCGCAGGACGGGCCGGAGGACATCGACGAGATCGAATGCCCGGACGGCGTCGCCGATCTCGGCGAGGCGGTGGCCGAGCAGCTTGCCCTGGCCATCGACCCCTATCCCCGCGCCCCGGGCGCCGAGCTTCCCGAGGAGGCGACCGACCGTTCCGCCGACGCCTTCGCCGCCCTGGCCGCGCTCCGGAAGAACTAGCTGCGGGGCCGGAGATGCGCTTGCACCCCGGGGGGTGCGGTGCTACAGCCCCGCCCTCCCGTTGAAACGCCTTGCGTGTTGCAAAGAAAGGCTCGGCGCCATGGCCGTCCCGAAGAAAAAGGTTTCGCCCTCCCGTGCCGGCATGCGGCGGAGCCACCAGGCCCTGACCAGCATGGCCCATGCCGAGTGCTCCAACTGCGGCGAGCTGAAGCGCCCGCACCACGTCTGCTCCTCTTGCGGGCATTATGACGGCCGCGAGGTCGTGCCTGCCGGGGATGCGCTGAAGGCCGCCATCCGCCACTGAGCCGGAACGGGCATACGGGCGGGGATCGGCAGACCGTGTCGCAGAGCACTGGTGCCTCGGGCTTCTCCCTGGCGATCGACGCCATGGGCGGCGACCATGCGCCCGACAGCGTCCTCGACGGGCTGGAACTGGCCGCGGAGCGTCATCCGCAGGCCCGCTTCCTGCTGGTCGGCGACGAGGCCCGGATCGGCGGGATGCTGGCTCGCCGCCCCCGTGCCGCCAAGGCCTGCAGCCTGCGCCATGCGCCGGATGTCATCTCCTCCGAGATGAAGCCCACGGCGGCGCTGCGCCAGGGCCGGCAGAGCTCCATGCGCATCGCGATCGACGCGGTCGCCGGCGGCGAGGCGGCCGGCGTGGTCTCGGCCGGCAATACCGGCGCGCTTATGGCGCTGGCCAAGATCGTCATCAAGACTCTGCCGGAGATCGACCGGCCGGCGCTCGCCGCCATCGCCCCCTCGGCGCGCGGCGACGTGGTGCTGCTCGACCTCGGCGCCAACGTGCAGTGCGATGCCCGCAACCTCGTCGAATTTGCCGTCATGGGCGACAGCTTCGCCCGCGCCGTGCTTGGCCTGACGACGCCGAGCTTCGGCCTGCTCAATGTCGGCTCCGAGGAGCTGAAGGGCGACGACCGGGTGCGCGCCGCCGCCGAGACGCTGCGCGAGAGCCATATCGGCCCGAATTTCCACGGCTTCATCGAGGGCCATGACATCGCCGCCGGCACCGTCGACGTGGTGGTGACGGACGGCTTCACCGGCAACGTCGCCTTGAAGACTGCCGAGGGCACGCTGAAGCTGATGCGCGACCTGCTGCGCCAGGTCTTCACCAGCAGCATCCCGGCGCGGGCCGGCTACCTGCTCGCCCGCCCCGCGCTCGACCGCCTGCGCGAGTGGATGGACCCGCGCCGCTACAACGGTGCCATCCTGCTCGGCCTCAACGGCGTGGTGGTGAAGTCGCATGGCGGGACGGATGCGCTCGGCTTCGCCCATGCCGTCGACGTCGCCATGGACATGGTGACCCACCGCTTCAACGACCGCATCCGCGAGGGCCTGGCGCAGATCGGCAAGCCGGTCGCCGCAGCCTGAAGGAGGGCGCCCCGATGCTCCGTTCCGTGATCGCCGGCTGCGGCGGCTACCTGCCGGAGCGCTGCGTGCCCAATGCCGCGCTCGCCGCCGAATTCGGCATCGAGACCTCGAACGAGTGGATCATCGAGCGCACCGGCATCCGCCAGCGCCACATCGCCGCGCCGGGCGAGACCGCCTCCGCCATGGGCGCCGCCGCTGCCCGCCAGGCGCTCGAGCGTGCCGGCATGGAGGCCGGGCAGGTCGATGCCATCATCGTTGCCACGGCGACGCCGGACAGCGCCTTCCCGGCGACCGCCGTCCGCATCCAGCAGCAGCTCGGCATCACCGGGGGCTTTGCCTTCGACATGGCGGCCGCCTGCACCGGCTTCGTCTATGCGATGGGCGTGGCCGATGCGCTGCTGAAGACCGGCCAGGCCCGCTGCGCCCTGGTCATCGGCACCGAGGTCTTCTCCCGCATCCTCGACTGGACCGACCGCGGCACCTGCGTCCTCTTCGGCGACGGCGCCGGCGCGGTGGTGCTGACCGCCGAGGCGGGCACCGATCGCGGCATCCTCTCCACCCACCTGCACTCCGACGGGCGGCATGGCGACATCCTCCTGGTCGATGGCGGCGCCGGCTCCACCGGCGGCACCGGCCTGCTGCGGATGGCGGGGAAGGAGGTCTTCCGCCACGCCGTCTCCAAGCTCGCCGCCGTGGTCGACGAGGCGCTGGCCGCCAATGGGCTGAGCCATGCCGACCTCCGTTGGCTGGTGCCGCACCAGGCCAATCTCCGCATCATCGAGGCGATGGGGAAGAAGCTGAACTTGCCGCGGGAGCGCGTGGTGGTGACGGTCGACCGCCACGCCAATACCTCCGCCGCCTCCATCCCCCTGGCGCTGGCGGATGTTGCCGGCCGCGGCATGATCGAGCGCGGCGACCTGGTGGTGCTGGAGGGCATCGGCGGCGGCCTCACCTGGGGCGCCTGCCTCCTCCGCTTCTGACCACTGCGACATTCCAGCCACGCTGTGGCGCTTTCGCCAGAGCGTGATTGACGCCCGCGGTGGATACCGGTTTCCTAACGGTCAGAATGGCTTGCGGGAACCGGTTGCCAGATGAATACGCTCACGCGCGCGAACCTGGCCGAGGCGATCTATAGCCAGGTCGGGCTGTCGCGGAACGAATCCGCGGCCCTGCTCGAATCGGTCCTGGAACGCATCTCCGGCGCCCTTGAGGCCGGCGAGGCGGTGAAGATCTCCGCCTTCGGCACCTTCATGGTCCGCCAGAAGGGCCAGCGCGTCGGCCGCAACCCGAAGACCGGGGTG
This sequence comes from Belnapia sp., assembly GCF_059504005.1. Classification (NCBI taxonomy): domain Bacteria; kingdom Pseudomonadati; phylum Pseudomonadota; class Alphaproteobacteria; order Acetobacterales; family Roseomonadaceae; genus Belnapia; species Belnapia sp. The sequence continues at coordinate 48,495 of NZ_JCACHU010000169.1, forward strand.
GAGGTGCCCATCCTGCCGCGCAAGGTGCTCTCCTTCCGGCCCTCCCAGGTGCTGAAGGCCCGCATCAACGGCCAGGCCACGCCGGCCACGGACAGCGCGGCGTGAGCGACCCGCTTGCCCCGCGCCCCCGCAAGGCGCCGACCGCGTTCCGCACCATCAGCGAGGTGGCGGACGACCTGCACATCCCGCAGCACGTCCTGCGCTTCTGGGAAACGAAATTCCCCCAGCTCAAGCCGCTGAAGCGCGGCGGCGGGCGGCGCTACTACCGGCCGGAGGATATCGGCCTGCTGCGGCGCATCGCCGACCTGCTCTACACCCAGGGCTACACCATCAAGGGCGTGCAGCGGCTGCTGCGCGAGGGCGGCCTCGGTGAGGCGGAGCTCTCCCTGCCGGAACCCGCCGAGGCCCCGCCCGAGAGCCTCCGCAGCATCATCGAGGAGCTGGAGGACATCGCCGAGGAGCTGCACAGCCTCGCCGGCCGATAATGGCGGAAGGGCTCTAGCCTCCGCCCTGACGCGGTGCTATCCCGGCGCCCGGCACGGATCGTAGCGCAGCCTGGTAGCGCACTTGTCTGGGGGACAAGGGGTCGTGGGTTCGAATCCCGCCGGTCCGACCACCTCCAGCTTGCCGAACTTGCCCCAGCCCTCGGCATCCGCGCCTGAGCCCTTGCATCCGCCGCCGCTGCCGATACGTAAGATCAGCAGGAGATCGCCATGGCCGAGGACGAGGATATCCCCCTGAGCGGCGGCATCCGCCAGAAGCTGGTTGACACCAAGCAGGCCTGGGCCCGGGACGGCCGCCTCCTCACCGGGACCCATGGCGACCCGACGCGGGACCGCCTGCCGCCCGGCCAGACGCTGGTGAAGGACTGGCCGGTGCTTGACCTGGGCGTGCAGCCCGATGTCTCGCCGGAGCGCTGGCGGCTGCGGGTGGAGGGGCTGGTGCAGGCGCCGGTGCGCCTCACCCTCCCCGAATTCATGGCCCTGCCGCAGACCGAGCTGGTCAACGACATCCACTGCGTCACGCAGTGGAGCCGCTACGACAACCGTTGGCAGGGCGTCCGCGCACGCGACCTGATTGAGATGGCCCGGCCGAAGGAGGAGGCGCGCTTCGTCTCCTTCACCTCCTATGACGGCTACACCACCAATGTCCCACTGGCCGAGTTCACCCGCGACGAGGTGCTGCTCGCCCATAGTTGGGAGGGCGCGCCGCTGGCCCGCCAGCATGGCGGGCCGGTGCGGGTGGTGCTGCCCCGCCTCTATTTCTGGAAGAGCCCGAAATGGGTGACCCGGATCGAGCTGCTGCGCGAGGACCGTCCCGGCTTCTGGGAGGTCCGTGGCTACCACAACAACGGCGACCCCTGGGCGGAGGAGCGGTATGGCTGAGTTCGGACGACGTGCGGCGCTGGCCCTCGGGGCAATGGCCATGAGCGGCCTCGCCGGCGCGGCGGAGCCGACCGCCTTCGACTTCCGCATGGACTCGATCGATGGCGGCCCGCTCGACCTCGGCGGCTTCCGCGGCCGGCCGATGCTGGTGGTGAACACCGCGAGCTTCTGCGGCTTCACCCCGCAATATGCCGGGCTGCAGAAGCTTTACGACCGCTTCTCAGGCCGCGGCCTGGTGGTGCTCGGCGTCCCCTCCAACGACTTCAACCAGGAGAGCGCGGACGCCCGCACCATCAAGCATTTCTGCGAGGCGACTTACGCCGTCGCCTTCCCGATGACCATGCCAGCCCGCGTGCGGGGCGCGCAGGCGGCACCGCTCTTCGCCTTCCTCGCGGCGCATGGCGGCGGGGCGCCGCGCTGGAACTTCCACAAATACCTGGTCTCGCGCGACGGGCGCCGGGTGCAGGGCTTCCCCACCGCGACGGAGCCGGATGCGCCGGCGCTGATCCGCGCGGTGGAGGCGGCGCTGGCCGCACCTCCTACAGCCTGACCGCCGAGATGATCACTACGGCGCTGGCATAGGGGTATTCGTCTGTCATGGTCAGCGCCACCTCCGCCCGGTGCCCGGGCGGGGTGATGCGCGCCAGCCGTTCCGCCGCACCGCCCGTCATGCGGAGCGTCGGCTGCCCGCTCGGCAGGTTGACCACGCCGAGGTCGCGGAAGAAGACCCCCGCCCGGAACCCCGTCCCCAGCGCCTTGGAGGCCGCCTCCTTCGCCGCGAAGCGCTTGGCGTAGGTGCTCGCCTGCAGCCTCTCCGTCCGCCGCTCCGCCTTGGCGCGCTCTGTCTCGGTGAAGACCCGCTCGAGGAAGCGCTCGCCGTACCGGGCGATGCTCTGCTCGATGCGCCGGATGTCGACGATATCGTTGCCGAGGCCGAGGATCATCCGCGCGCCCGCTCCACCCGGAGGTTGTCGGCCGGCGCCCGCAACGCCCCCATGATGCGCTCGAGGTGCCTGAGGTCCCGCACCTCGACATCGAGCGCGACCTCGCAGCTCTCCGGGTCGCGGTGGTTCACCTTGAGCCCCGCCAGGGCCCCGTCCTGCTGCGCCACCGTCTCGGTCAGCGCGGCCAGGGCCGAGGGCTTGTTGCGCGTCTCGACGATGATTCGCCCGACATGGTGGCCGACCGCCCCCTCGTCCCAGTCGATGTCGAGGAAGCGCTCGGGGGCGGCGGCGAAATTCTCGAGGCTCCGGCAATCCGCCGCATGGATGCTGACGCCCTTGCCGGTGGTGACGATGCCGAGGATACGCTCGCCCGGCAGTGGGTGGCAGCAGCCGGCGAAATGATAGGGCATGCCGCTGACGAGGCCCGTCACCGGCATCCCCGCCGGCACCGGCCCCCGCGGTGCCCCCGTCCTGTCGGCTCGCCCGAGCGTCGGCCCGGCGCCGAGCCGCCCGCGCGGCCGCGCCAGCGGCAGCGGGTCCGCGATGCGGGGCGGCGTGCGCAGCTCCGGCACCGCCGCCTGCACCACCTCCCGCGCCGAGAGCGAGCCAGAGCCGACCAGCAGGTAAAGCTCGTTCAGCCCCGGCTGCTTGAAGGCCTTCAGCGCCCCTTCCAGCTGCTTTTCGGAGAAATCCAGCCCCTCCTGCCGGAAGGCCTTGGTGATGGCCGCCCGCCCGCTCTCCTGGTTCTCCTCCCGCTGCCTGGCATGGACGAAGCGGCGGATGCGCGCCCGCGCCTTGCCGGTGACGACGAAGCGCTCCCAGGCCGGGTTCGGCTGGCCGCCGCGGGCGGTGATGATCTCGACCTGGTCGCCATTCTCCAGCATATGGCGGAGCGGCACGATCTTGCCGTTGACCTTGGCGCCGACGCAGGTGTCGCCGACCTGGCTATGCACCTCATAGGCGAAGTCGACGGGCGTCGCGCCGCGCGGCAGCTCGATCAGGTCGCCCTTGGGGGAGAAGCAGAAGACCAGCTCCCGGTGCAGCTCGAGCTTGGTATCGTCGAGGAATTCCTGGACGCCCTCGGCATTCTCGAGGATGTCGAGCAGCGCCCGCACCCAGGGGTAGCGCTTGCGCGTCGTGCCGGCGCCGGCCGTCTCCGGCCCCTGCTTGTAGATCCAGTGCGCCGCAACGCCGTACTCGGCGACCTCGTGCATCTCCCGCGTGCGGATCTGCACCTCGATCTTGGCGTTGCGCCGCTCCGGCACCGTCACGCCGGTATGGAGCGACTGGTAGCCGTTTGTCTTCGGCGTCGAGATGTAGTCCTTGAAGCGCCCGGGGACGACGCGATAGGCGTCGTGCACTGCGCCGAGCGCCATGTAGCAGGCGTTGCGGTCATCGACGATGACGCGGAAGGCCATGACATCCGAGAGCGCCTCGAAGGCCACGTTCTTCTTCTGCATCTTCAGCCAGATCGAATAGGGCGACTTCTCCCGCCCCAGCACATCGAGCGCATTGACGCCATGCTTCGCCAGCACGCGTCGCAAATCCTGCTCGATCTCGCGGATCAGGTCGGCGCCCTGCCCGCGGAGGAAGGTGAGCCGCGCCGCGATGGTCTGCCGCGCCTCCGGGTGCAGCGCCTGGAAGGCGAGCGTCTCCATCTCCGTCTTCAGCGCGTCCATGCCGATGCGCTCGGCGAGCGGGGCGAAGATCTCCAGCGTCTCGCGCGCCGTCTTCTGCCGCCGTGCCAGTTGCGGCACGAAATGCAGCGTCCGCATGTTGTGCAGCCGGTCGGCGAGCTTCACGAGCAGGACGCGGATGTCCTCGCTCATGGCCAGCACCAGCTTGCGGAGGTTCTCCGCCTGCTTGGTCCGCTCCGACTGCAGCTCGATCCGCGTCAGCTTGGTGACGCCGTCGACCAGCCGCGCCACCTCGGCGCCGAAGCGGCGCTCGATCTCCTTCAGCCCGACCGCCGTGTCCTCGGCGACGTCGTGGAGCAGGGCGGTAGCGATGGTCGCGCTGTCCAGCCGGTAGTCGGCCAGGATGCCGGCGACGGCGAGCGGGTGGGTGATGTAGGGCTCGCCATTCTCCCGCTGCTGTGTCGCATGCGCCTCGGCGGCGAGTTGCCCGGCGCGGGTGATGAGGCCGATATCGGCCCGCGGATCATAGGCAAGGACCCGCTCGGCAAGCGCGGTCGCTTCGCCATAGCCCGGCGGCAGGCCGGGCACGGCGGCGGAGACGGCTCCGGTGGCCGGGCCCTCAGGGGCGCGCGGCACCGGGGCGAGAGCGGGCCCGGCGTCGCGCGGCGTCAAGGGGCCCGTCTCAGCGGCGGCCGCCGCCCAGCTCGGCGGCGATCGCAGCCTCGAGGTCGTCCGGCGACATCTCCTCGAGGCCGGCGCCATCGACTGGCAGCTCCTCGTTGACGTCCATGACGCCGAAGATGTTCTCGTCGGTGGCGATGAGGTCGAGCACCTCCTCCTCCGCCGGCTCCGGCTCCGGGGCCCGCTGGAGCGACTTGATGAGGTCCGCCTCGACCGAGGGGAGGTCGATGGTCTGCTCGGCGATCTCGCGGAGCGCAACGACGGTGTTCTTGTCGTTCTCGCGCTCGAGCGTCAGCTCCTCGCCGCGGCCGATGTTGCGGGCCCGCTGCGCGGCGGTGAGCACGAGCTCGAACCGGTTCGGGATCTGGAGAATGCAGTCTTCGACGGTGACGCGCGCCATCTCGGCCTCATGAACTGGATCGGCCGCCCCCGTCGGGGCAGCGCGGATGAACACTCCAGATAGCCACGCAGCCCTGCTTTCGCAAGCGCCGTGCGGCCATCAACCCCCGATGGGCACGGGCAGGTCCTCCTCCGGCAGCCCCGCCAGCAGCGCCTCCACCGTGCTGCCGAGCACTGGATGCATCCAACCGGGCGCCACGTCGGCGAGCGGCTGCAGCACGAAGCGGCGGAGATGCGCGCGCGGATGCGGCAGCACCGGGTCCGGCGCCTGCCGCACCAGCCCGTCGATCGCCACGATGTCGAGGTCGAGCGTCCGCGGCGCGTTGGGATAGGGCCGCTGCCGTCCCGCCGCCGCCTCCAGCCCCTGCAGGGCCGCGAGCAACGCCGCCGGCTCTGGCGCCTCGCCCTCCAGCCGCGCGACGCCGTTGACGAAGCGCGGGACGCCGGGGAGCGTCGGAACCGGCACCGTTTCATACCAACGCGAGACGGCAGCAAGCCGCAGCCTGCACAACCCTTCGAGTGCCTCGGCTGCCGCGCGACACGTCTCGATTGGTGCTTTTCCATCATATCCGGGCAAATTCGCGCCAATGGCGATGAGTGCCACGCTTTGTCGCTTAACCACCTGCAACCTTCGCCTAAACTGCCGGATGCGCAGACTGGCGCGACCCATATTTCGAAAGCAACGACCTTGCAGCCCGACCGGATCGAACGCCTCGCCGTCTTCATCGACGGGGCCAATCTCTACGCCGCCTCGCGTACCCTTGGCTTCGACGTAGACTACAAGAACCTGCTGGCGCATTTCCGGAGGCAGGCCTACCTCATCCGCGCCTATTACTACACCGCCCTGCTCGAGACCGAGGAGTACTCCCCGCTCCGCCCGCTCGTCGACTGGCTCGGCTACAACGGTTACTCCGTCGTCACCAAGCCTGCCAAGGAATTCACCGACGCCACCGGCCGCCGCCGCGTCAAGGGCAGCGTCGACATCGAGATGGCCGTCGACGTGCTCGACCTCGCGCCGCATCTCGACCATGTCGTCATCTTCTCGGGCGACGGCGACCTCCGCCGCCTGGTCGAGGCGGTGCAGCGGCGCGGCGTGCGCGTCACCGTCATCTCCTCCATCCGCACCCAGCCGGCGATGATCGCCGACGAGCTGCGCCGCCAGGCGGATGCCTTCATCGACCTCTCCGAGCTCGCTGAGCACATCACCCGGCGCCAGGTGGAGCCGCGGCAGCGCCAGGCCGGCGCGGCCGGCAGCGCCCCGCCCAAGCTCACGTCGATCCGCGCGACGCCGGCCGAGCCCTTCCGCGAGACGCCGGAATTGCCGGAGTGAGGGGGCCGGAGTGAGCAATCCGGCACCGCAGCCGGACCGCGACTGCCCGCTCTGCCCCCGCCTCGTATCCCTCCGCGAGGCGAACCGGGCCGCCTGGCCCGACTGGCACAATGCCCCGGTCCCCTCCTGGGGGCCGCGCGGGGCAGGGCTGATGGTGCTCGGCATGGCGCCCGGGCAGCGCGGGGCGAACCGCACCGGCCGCCCCTTCACCGGCGACCATGCCGGCCGGCTGCTCTATGCGACGCTGCTGAAATACGGCCTCGCCGAGGGCACCTATCTCGAGCGGCCGGATGACGGCATGGCGCTGACCGGCTGCCGCGTCACCAATGCCGTGCGCTGCGTGCCCCCCGCCAACCTGCCCCAGCCGGCCGAGATCCGCGCCTGCAACACCTTCCTCGCCGGCGAGATCCGGGGGATGCCGCAGCTGCGCGTGGTGCTGGCGCTCGGCGTGCTGGCGCATGACGCCTGCCTGCGCGCGCTCGGCCTGAAGCGCAGCGCGACGCGCTTCGCCCATGGCGCCCAGCACGCGCTGCCTGGCGGGCTGGTACTGGCCGACAGCTATCATGTCAGCCGCTACAACACCTCGACGCGGCGGCTGACGACGGAGATGTTCGAGGCCGTCGTCGCCGCCATCCTGCCGCGCCTCTAGCAGCCTGTCGGATTCCCATCCGGTCTGAAATCGGCGAATCTGGCGGGCATG